>CAVHSB010000223.1:0-2000 GCA_963638635.1 Flexilinea sp. | reverse complement strand
CTATAGTAGTTTTAGAGCCTGCCGTAGTGGTAGTAGTGGTAGAGCTTGTGGATGCCTTAGAAGAGTTCTCTACTGTATTAGCAGTATTCTCTACTGCCTTATCAGTGGCTGTCTCACTTGTAGGAACTGCACCATCAGTACCCTTGATATTAAGACCTGTAGCAGTGTTGATCTCCTTAACAATAGCATTGATAACAGCTGCATCCTCAGAAACAATGGTAATATCCTTCTCTGAGCGATAGCTGCTGATACCCTCATCAGTGAAAGCATAGTGAATCTCAAGGACATTGTACTCCTTGTTGGCTTCTACCAAACCCTTAGTCTCAATGTCATTGGGGAAACCAATCTTCCTATACTGGTCACCACGCTCACCAAGGCAGAAGTACTCAAGATCTGCCATCTTCTTACCATTACCAATAGCATTGGTACCAACCTCTGCATCCTCCTTTGAAGGAGTCTCATCCTCATTCTTGCCCCATACTTCATCATTGCCATTAACATAGATGGTAGTGGGAACTACATCAAAGTAAACTCTCTCCTGAGCCTGTGTACCCAGAGTCCAATCCTGCTCCTTCTCAGTGATGGTAACACCATCCTCAGAAGCCTCAAACTTCAAGTAAGGGTTGCTGTTAATAGTAGCACCTACCTCACGGGAGAAGCTGAGGTTAAGAGCCTTAACCAAGGCATCATAGAATACCTTAGGAGTAGTTGCCATCTCTGAAGTACCACGTACAGCTACATCCTTGAAATACTGATCCTGGTCACTCATACCATAGAACTGACGGAAGTTAATGCGCAAAATGTAGTCCTGACCTACAACAACATTACCACCATTTACACTTGGCTCAAGAGAAACCTTCACCACCTTGAGAGGTGTTACCATGTCAGCAGCAGAGATAGCCTTGACATAGCTAAGGTTCTTTACAGGGATATAATCACTCTTAAGTACAGTGTCATAACCCTTGACAAGAAGATACATCTCCTTGTTTACACCATTGTCAATGGTCTTCAACTGTGCAACACCAGCCTTTGAAGCTTCACTTACTGTACCCAACTCAGTTGCTACATAGAACTGTCTGTTCTGATTGACGCTAAAAGCACTCATTTTATTTACGTATTAAGTTAAACTTTGCCTATAAACCATAGGCTTAATTATCTCTATTTTCTCTATTCATATTATAGCCTTTACTCTGCAAGGCCATTACTACTGCCCTCTCCAATATCTTCTGATGAAGAGCTTCATGCAGTACACATTCACTCTCTGCACTCTTGCCATTGACAGTTACACCTTCAGGTAAGTCAACCAAGATAATGGGAGGAACCCTCTTGAGGTATCTTACATAGTAGGAATCTACAAGGTATTTGCAGATAATCTCCACGTTCCCTTCAGAAAGGTCTAACCTTAATGCTCTCCTGTCATTGGCTCCCCTAAAGGGATTATCCTTGATAGCTTGGTATTCATCCTGCTTGACAGGATAGACATTCAGACGCATTGCCTTATTACACTTGCCTTTCTCTACTAACACTGATTCCATAGTGATGAACCACAAGTCTTCAGGGAGAGTGAAGAACTTTGAAGTACTTGTTATACCCAAGGGAATGCCATTGGTATTGGTAATGGGATATAGATATGTCTCTGTCACCAGATTGGCAAGGTCTCTTCTTATCTCTTCTGTACTTTCAAAGGATTCTCCATAAGGATTCTTGCCTGTGTAGAGACTGAGTGCAAGTTCCTCTTGAGCCTTGGTAAGGAATACTGACTTTTCATACTCATCAAGTGCTATGGTCTGTCTTGAAATCTCCTCACCAAAGTTTGCTGTAGCACTGTAGCTATTGAGCAAAGTATCAAAACCATTACTGAAATCTGATAGTGTCATAGCCTATTCCTTTATTATTCACTTCTCTGCCCTGCCTGCATTACTGCCTGAAGATTATCCTGACCTGTATTAGTCCATGCTACCTTAGCAAGTTCTACAGCCCTTTGAAGAATCTCCTCATGC
>CAVHSB010000222.1:692-2010 GCA_963638635.1 Flexilinea sp. | reverse complement strand
TCTTTTTTAAAGCCCTCTTCATTCTTTAGATCAGCTTTATTTCTCAATAGAAGGAAATCGTTATAAAATTTTCTAAGCTGAGTCTTGATTGTAGTACCATCAGATTTATCTGAATCAACCAATTTCTTAGCTTGTTCTTCTGCTTCTGTAGTAAGCAGTTCTTTTGTTAATGCTATTGCCATTTATGCCTCCTCGTGTAATGTATTTCTAAAGGAATACATTGAATCAACTAATACTATTCTGAATTTTTCTAAATCTTTTTCAGATTTATAATTAACGAATTTATTCAAGATAAAATTCACAGCTTTATTTCTTTTTTCTAACGTTACAGCCTTGTTTTTTTCATCTTCACCGTTGATATTTCGAGCAATATCATAATGAAGCTTTGAATATACGCCATACTTCTTTGCAATATTCTTCTCATCTAATGCTGCAGAAACATAATTGTAGAGTCTATAAACAAAGCTAGATGTCAAGGGATTGTCTAAATCATCATCATTTACTTTCATGAATGACTGGAAATATTCTTCATCTTTTATCAGGTTATCGAGTTCTTTAAGAGGGAAGACTGATTTAACATTCCAATAGCATATTGCATTCTTTCCTTTCTGCTCCTTTGCAACATCATCTAAGAGTTCATTTGCTCTGTTATTGACTAATGCAAATGGCTCCTTAGCCCCTGCAATTGCGATGCCTACAGAGAAATGAAGGTCTTCGTTATTGCAACAAAAAACAGCAAAGTCTCTATTAAGTCTCTCAACGAACTTCAAAGCCTGATTCCACGGTGCGATTACAAATACATCATCACCACCAGATAGAACTGTGTAGAAATACCAATATTCATTCTCCAAAAGTCTATGCACATATGTGTTGAAGAAATAGTGCAAGGATCTAGAGAAAGTAGAGAATCTAGATATGGAATACTCTTTCTTCGAAAAGCCTTCAGATATCATCTTGCCAAGGCTATCTACATCAATCTTAATATACGCAAGAAATGGCTTTCCATGACCATCTGGAGAGACAGCCTTATCTGCTATATCTGTGAAATCAAGATCTGGAGTATAGTTATTCAATCTCCACTTTGGGTATTCATTCTCAACTTCCTTAAGCGACCATACCCAATCATTCTTATATGGATCAAAGGTATCGTTATATAGATTGATATATACACCTGGCAGTATCTCGCATATACCATTATTCTGAGATATTGCAACATAGTCCTTACCTGGCAGATTCTGACCAAGCAATTTCTCTTCATAGCATCTGTCGCATAAGCCTTCATTATTCTCATTACATCCATGAGTGCCACATGCATGAC
>CAVHSB010000222.1:0-594 GCA_963638635.1 Flexilinea sp. | reverse complement strand
ATGCATGACAGAGCTCTTTAGATTCATCGAGTGGAAATACAGGATTCAATCCCTTTATCACAGTTGAGAATTTTCTATTTTTCTGAGCAGTAAGATTCTGCTGTATATCCCTATCAAGATCTAGATATCTATCTTTGCCAAAGCATTCTGGAGGCACAACTATTGAATAGTCCATAACAAATGATAGTGTCCCCCAATATTTATTGAGGATGAACTCCTCTGCTTTCTTTTGCGCTTCTTCTAGCTTTAAGCGGATGTCATCCCCGTCAGGCAATAGCAACGTCATACCGCCACCGGCATCTCTGACATCAACAAAAGGAATTATACCTACATTGTCACAGATATAACGCTTCATTGCACTAGAGAATGCTGCAACAATGAATGAACGTCCTCTGAAAATCTTTGCAGCATCAGAAAATGACTTGTATTTACTCTGGAAGATGAATGCTTGAATACCAGCTGCACTGAAAGAGCATACTCTAATATTGCCCTTTTCACTATTTAATAGAACTATAGCCAGTGCCATAGTTGTTACAGAATGATCATATAGCGATATATCATTCAAACCATCATTGGTCGCAGATGGAATACACC
>CAVHSB010000221.1:0-2014 GCA_963638635.1 Flexilinea sp. | reverse complement strand
AAGCTCATCGAAATATCCAACAGAGTGTATTGTTATAAGCCTATTGCAGCATTTGGCTATATATAGTGCTTCCCTGAAGCAATCTTTCTGTTTTTCTTTATTAACAAAACGCTTATCTAGTCCAATCTCTCCTGAGTATAATCCTGCTTTCAAGAGCTCCTCATAAAGCCCTAGGTTATCATTCGGAGGAAGAAGCCCTACAGAAAGATACTTAAATTCCGAGGCATTTAGAGCCTCTTCGGGACTAGATGTGTTTACAAGTGCTTTCTCAGTAATGATCCCTATATGTGCATGAGCATCGAACATTGGCTCATTTTATAGCTTTTGAATATATTTGTCTCTCCCGTCTTATAACAAGCTCACCTGTTATGAATGCAAGAAGTCCTGTTAATGAATTTGAAATCGCAACAGTAAGGCCAACTGCAGAGTAGTCGAGCGCTGTATAGTGAGAGAAGTAGAAGATAAGAGGTATTCTGAATGCAAATATCCTGCAGAAATTAACAAACAAGGTCAGCTTTGTTCTTCCAGTTGCAAGCAATATCGGGTTTGAAGCATAGAAGAGAGATAAGAGCATACATCCAAATAGCTCATAGCCGAAAGTTTTTATGATCATATTGAAGAATTCCTCGTTGAAGTTGCCTTTAGCTATCGAGAATAGCTTTGCTATCGGAACTGTAAGAAAATGCATTAATATTATTCCAATAGCACCTATCAATAGCTGTGTAAGCTGTATCCTTCTGTATGCTTTTATCGTTCTATCTAGATCATCGTGGCCCTTTAGCTGTCCAAGCAGTGCTGTGCCTCCATCCATAACTCCGAATTGCCAGCCCGTTAGCATTCCTGACATGTTATTTGATATCCCTGCAGCTCCTACTGCTTCTGCACCATAGCCTGCTGCCATCTTGTTTACCTCTGCCTTTCCAAGGCTGAAGGCCATTTTTTCAACCATTGATGGAAATGAGAGGTTAAGTATAGGAAGTATGGTTTTCTTGCTTAATGATATTGCTTTGATTGAGAAGGAGAATGCATCATCTGTATGGGTAAGAGAGAATAGGGCATATATAAATACGAATGAGTAAGAGATTATCGTTGCAATAGCAATATGCAAAATAGTGCCATTGAGCACATAGATGAATAATGCTGTAAGAGAGAGCTTTAAAGCTATCTGTATAATATTGAGTATAACGATTTTCTTGCTCTCTCCTCTGCTTTTCTCTATTGCAATATAGATTGCATTGAAGAAGTTGATTATTACGCTGATCATCGAGAGCATGAAGTATTCAGATCCAGACTCAATGAAGGTCTCTGGAGTACCTGCTATTCTTAAAATGAAGGGAATGAATGGAAGTGATATAAGAACAAGCAGGGCAAAGAATGCTGCTATGGCTATCAATGTCGATAGATTCTTCTTGACCTCATCATAGTCGCCCTTCCCATAGTTTCTGCTTATTATTATCGTTCCGCCAACAGCAAGCCCACCTCCTACGGCGGCAACTATATGCTGAAGCTGTACCATATATACGACAGTGGAGACTGCTTCACTGGAGATAGCTGAGGCCATTATGGTATCAAGGATATTAAATAGCTGTGTTACAGCTTGGTATAGCGCGAGTGGAACGCATACCTTTATTATTACAGGCCATATAGGGCCATATAGCACTTGGTTTCTGAATTTCTCATCTCTGATATTTAATTTAGCCATATGACTATTAGAAGATTAATATTATCAAATTCATAGATGATTTTATTAATATTATGGTAAAATGTTCTAAATTATTAAGATATTATGGAAAACTTGATTTGTAACTATAGAAGAGCTGAGCCTCATAAGGAGATGCCATATCTACATCGCCATGATGATATGCATGAAATCTATTATCTATCATCAGGAAAACGTCGCTATTATGTAGGCGGTCAGGTCTATTCAATAGAAAGCGGTGATTTCGTATTCATAAAAAGCGGGATACTTCATAGGACTACCTATAATGATAATACCTCTCACTCAAGGTATTAT
>CAVHSB010000220.1:0-2023 GCA_963638635.1 Flexilinea sp. | reverse complement strand
ACTACATAGTTATTATTAACTATTATAGAATAGAGCATACTATAGAACGCTATAAATAAGCTTTTGTTTGAAATATCCATCAATTCTTATAACTTCGATATATTTCTCTTACCTGCAATAAGTCTTGAAATATACCACAGGACATAAAGTGATAGCTAATGCTGTACTTGAATCAAAAGGCATTACTCTTGTGATAGAGAACCATCCAAATGGTATGGGCAGCTCTACTGATATGCTTCAAGAATACGTAAGCAGCATGGGAATCATGTTTGATACCAAAAAGGCCACAGAGGAAGTAGGAGCCCTCATTACATTTTCTTATGTACCCTATTACATTCATTAAAACAACTGCCGCAATAGAAGGAAGCACAATTATATCTGCATGGGAGAAATTGCTATCATTTAGTTTTTCAAAAGCAGAGGCTAAAATGGCTACTAAACGCTTGAGCTAATATATCTCTATTACCTGCATGATGCAGAGAAGCAGCTAAGAAGAGATTATGACTTCATAACGGGTATCCTGCAATTCCATTAAATACTCATCCATTCTTGACCGATATTGCTCAAATAGCAATAATTATCATTATTTAGGAGAGATTGAATAAAATGGAAAAAAGAATCAAAGAGCTCCTAGCCTTAGAGCCAAGCGATAGTCTTGTCAAAGCAGAAGGCTGGGTCAGAACAAAAAGAGATAGCAAGAATGTGTGCTTTCTCGAGATTAATGATGGATCATGTCTTAAAGGACTACAGGCAGTTATTGATAAGTCCGTATTCAATAATCAAAATCTCCTAGACTCAATATCTACAGGCGCAAGCGTAATTGCTGAAGGCATAATCGCAAAAAGCATGGGAGGAAACCAGAGTGTTGAACTCCAGGTTAAGGCACTGACATTAGTCGGAGAGTGTCCTAATGACTACCCTCTTCAAAAGAAGAGACATACAATCGAGTTCTTAAGAGAGAAGGCATATCTCAGACCAAGAACAAATACATTCTCTGCTGTCACACGAGTAAGAAACACAATGGCATATGCTGTGCATCAGTTCTTTCAAGAAAATGGATTCATGTACATCAACACTCCTCTTATAAGTGCATCTGACTGTGAGGGGGCTGGACAGCAATTCCAGGTAACTACTCTTGATCTTGAGAATGTTCCAAAGACAAAGGACGGAAAGGTAGACTACTCCAAAGATTTCTTCGGGAAGATGGCTAACCTTACAGTATCTGGACAGCTTGAGGGCGAAACATATGCAACTGCAATGAAGAATATATACACATTTGGACCTACCTTCAGAGCAGAGAACTCAAACACACCAAGACATCTTGCAGAGTTCTGGATGATAGAGCCAGAGATGGCATTCTGCACTCTTGAAGGTGATATGGAAGTAGCAGAGTCATTTTTGAAATACATCTTCAAAGCTGTTCTAGATAAGAATGCTGAAGACATGGATTTCTTTAACAAGTTTGTTCTTCCAGGTCTTACTGAATCAATTGAGCATGTGATAAAAAGCCCATTTGAGCACATGACCTATACAGATGCAATAAAGCATTTAGAGAAGAATAACGACAAGTTTGAATTCCCTGTACATTGGGGTAGCGACATACAGACAGAGCATGAAAGATATCTAACAGAGGTTATTGCACAAAGACCTGTTATAGTTACTGACTATCCCAAAGAGATAAAAGCCTTCTATATGAAGATGAACGAAGATGGAAAAACAGTAAGGGCAATGGATGTGCTTGCACCAAGGCTTGGAGAAATCATCGGCGGAAGCGAAAGAGAGTACAGATATGATGTGCTTCTTGCAAGAATGAATGAGCTAGGACTCAACCCAGAAGCTTATTGGTGGTACCTAGATCTCAGAAAGTATGGCTCAGTTCCTCATTCAGGATTCGGTCTTGGATTCGAAAGAGCTGTAAGATACGTCACAGGAATGGACAACATCAGAGATGTTATTCCATATCCAAGAACTGTCAATAACTGTGAATATTGATTATCTCATTCATAGCTGAATAGATAAGTAG
>CAVHSB010000219.1:0-2024 GCA_963638635.1 Flexilinea sp. | reverse complement strand
CTATGGATCGCAAGGTTGAGGAATTCGTACCTATCAATGAAGGAAAGGCATCTATGTATTGCTGTGGTCCAACAGTGTACAACTATGCACATATTGGAAATCTTAGGACATTCATTTTCGAGGACCTTCTTCATAGAACACTTGAAGAGAATGGCTACAAAGTAAAGCATTGCATGAATATAACAGATGTTGGACATCTTACTGGCGATGGAGATGATGGGGAAGATAAGCTCAATAAAAGAAGCAAGGAGACAGGTGAATCTGTTTGGGATATTGCTGCCTTCTATACTGATGCATTCTTTAAAGATACATCAGCATTGAATATAAAGAGACCAGATATCGTATGTAAGGCTACAGACCATATTGATGATATGATCAAGCTCATAAAGAGACTTGAGGAGGGTGGACATACATATATCTCTGGAGGAAATGTCTACTTCTCTATTGATTCAATAGATGATTATGGAAAGCTTGCAAGACTCAATCTCGATGATCTAAAGAGCGGTGCAAGAATAGAGGTTGACTCAAATAAGAAGAATCCTAAGGACTTTGTTCTATGGTTCACTAATTCCAAGTTCGGCGATCAGGCAATGATGTGGGATAGCCCATGGGGCAGAGGTTACCCTGGCTGGCATATTGAGTGCTCTGCTATGTCGATGAAGTACCTTGGTGAGCATTTTGATATCCATTGCGGAGGTATTGATGCAATACCAGTTCATCACACTAATGAGATAGCTCAGAGTGAGGCTGCTACTGGAAAGAAGTGGGTGGATTATTGGTGTCATGGCGAGTTCTTATTGAATGATAAGGGCAAGATGAGTAAGTCTACTGGTGAGTTCTTGACACTGACTGTACTTGTAAATCATGGCTATAATCCGCTTGACTATAGATATTTCTGCTTAGGCGGACACTACAGAAGCCAATTGAAGTTCTCTTATGAAGCAATGGATCATGCTAAGGCTGCAAGAGAAGGCATATGCGAGAGAATTGCAGCACTTAAAGCTGTAGCAAAGCCATCTCAGACAATATCTGAGAGCGCTGGAGGCTATGTTGCTGCATTTGAGGATGCAATGGCAAATGATCTTAAATGCCCAGAGGCTCTATCTCAGCTGCATCTTCTTTTGAAGGATAATTCCATTGCTCCAGCAGATAAGCTTGCTGCTGTTTATAAGATGGATAGAATATTAGGCTTGGATCTTGATAAGGTTGAGGCTAAAAAGGAAGAGAGAATAGGAAGCAATGAGGATTGGGCTCTTGTTGAAGAGCGAAAAGAGGCTAAGAAGGCTAAGAATTTCAAGAGAGCTGATGAGATCAGAGATATTCTTCTTTCTCGTGGATATGTCGTAAAGGATACTCCTAATGGACCTGTTCTTGAAAAGAAATAAGGGAAATTTTGTAACCATTTGTAAAGGCAGTTGTTAAAGTTATGGAAATAAAGAGTACGGATCGTGATGATTTCAGAGCTATATATGAGGCTAATTATCATCTGATAATACAGGTGATACAGCACATCGTATATAACCTTGAAATAGCTGAAGATCTTACGCAGGAGACGTTTGAGAGGTTCTATGTTAAGAACATGACCTTTCCAAGTGAGGATGATGCTAAGTATTGGCTTTTGAGAGTTGCTAAGAATCTAGCATTGAATCATATAAGACGCAATAAGCGTGAGATTCAGATGATCGAGAAGATCAAGAAAGTGCCCATTGAGAGTTCTTCCAAGGAGGGAATTGGCAAGATAATTGAGGAAGAGAATAAGAGAGAGGTAAGGCTTGCAATCAGCCAGCTTCCTGAAAGCCTAAGGCTTGTGATACAGCTTAAGGAGTTCTCCGATCTTGATTACAAATCAATTGGCAAGGTTCTTGGTATTTCTGAGACTAACGTTAAAGTAAGGGTTCATAGAGCTAGAAAGAAGCTTGAAGAGCTTCTTACCCGGGAGGATAAAGATGTGTATTGATAGCCAGATGCTTTCTGCTTACTTGGATGGTGAATTAAAGGAGCCTTATAGAACACAGGTCCAGGAG
>CAVHSB010000218.1:946-2029 GCA_963638635.1 Flexilinea sp. | reverse complement strand
GAAAGCGACAGAGATGCTGCGATAAGAGAAATCCACGCGCGCGGTTTGACGGAACTCTTTACAGCAGATGAGGGTCTTGGCCTTGGCAACCTTTATGACTCCTCTGATGATAACACAATTGCTAGTGTCAGGGTTGCTCTCGATAAAGTTACAGAGAATGGGATGACTTACGGAGAAGCCTTCAAGGAGCTGATGAGAGGCAATGATATTGATACATACAAGAAGACTTTTGCCGAGCAGACTATTGATACGGTATACGCCTCCACAACAGAAGAAGCGTATAAATACAATCTTGGCGCTGAGAACTTTATAGAGAAGTCAATTCAAAGCCTCTCTGGTGATTCTTCATTAGAGTTCAGCGATGAAGACAAGAAAACATATGAAGAACTCAATTCGGTTAGGGAAGATATAGACAGCAACGAACTTGTAAAGAAGTATCTTGCAAGAGAAGATGTTACAGAAGAAGAGAAGACTGCTATTTGGAATGCTTTCTATTACAAGAATTATTCCACCTCTTCCTCAACGGTAAACGCGGCTAATTCCATAATCGAGAGTATAGAAACAGAGATGCAGAATGAGACAGATATTGATACTCTCATTTCTACTATCAAGCCTCTGGTATTAACCGGCCAAGACGATGGCAATGCTTGGGACTACACTGTAACCAATAACCTTATCGAGTTTGTTACAGGATCCAACGGCCTTGGAATTGGAGACTTCAGAAACGGAGGGAAGGCTGATGCCCAAGCCGCTTTCAGAGAATATATTTCTAACTATGCCGAAGAGAATGGCCTTACCTTTGAGGAAGCCTATGAACCGGCAATGAGAGAAGCTCTTGAAGGATACGCTCTCTCTGACCTTCAGACAACTTCCGAAACAGCAAAAAGCGGATACATGAAAGTAAACTCTCCTGTTTACAACTATCAGATGTTGCGCTCTTATGAGAAGACCTATGCCACAGAAGGTTTTGAGGATGCTCTTATCACGGCTATTGCCGCTGGGGACGATTCTGCGCTGAGAACTCTCTTTGATAAATATGGAGCTTCATGGGAAGACTATGCGGCTTATGAATCAATCTATTCT
>CAVHSB010000218.1:0-936 GCA_963638635.1 Flexilinea sp. | reverse complement strand
TCTACGATAACCAATGATAATTTGTTCCAAGCCGCTTTTAAGCAGATTGATGATAATGAGAGTTACACCGATGCAGAAAAGAAAGAAGCTAAGACATCTTTGGCACAGGGTATCTTTGATGCCGAAGTTAAGCTTCTAACTGGAACAGAGGCAGAGAAAAAAGAGGCCCAGACATATCTAGCTAATATCAGGGGTAATGCGTATTACAATAATGCCAAAGAATTTATAAACCTCGGCTATGTTGCTTCTAACATGTATACTGATACCAACAAGGACGGATACTCTGACGTATTCATAAAATATTGCGGGGAGTCTCAGCTTGTGAAACTTATCGGAGAAGACGCGGCAGAAACGAAGAGCAATGTTGATGATTTAATCAATCTGCTCAGAGATTATGGTTATGATGTATCTGCGTTCGAGAAAGAATGGGGAGAGATATCATATGAAGATGGCTATATCGACTCAATGACTTCTTCACAGATGCTGGCTGTACTCGAGCCATTAAGAGAACCTCTTACTGACGTTGCTGAGGCTTATTACGGCTCCTTCGTAGCTAGTTACGGAGATACCACTTCAACAGATTACGGATATGTTGGAACGAAAATCGAAGATGCCATTGCAGACAAGTATGACAGGTTGAGCAATGCTCTTGAAGATGAGTTGCTTCTTGGCCTTGTTTCAAATGGGACAATCTCATACGGGGAAAACTATCAGGGGATGCAATGGAGCCAAGATGCTCTTAATGCCGGCGGTAAGAACTCAGATGCTTACTATTACACTGTAGGATTGCTCATTGCGGCGACTTCAGAAGATGAAAGGAAAAAGTATCTGAAGGACTCTAAGAAGTATCTAACAGAAGAAGCACGCAGTGAACTGGAAAGCGTTAATTCTATCAACTTGATAATTCATACTCTCTCGGGATATGAAGATTATGAC
>CAVHSB010000217.1:1253-2031 GCA_963638635.1 Flexilinea sp. | reverse complement strand
CACTATCTCCATCGCTTATTCCAGAGCCAACCATTAAGGCATTTGGAACAAAGTTCATAAACGAATTTGCTGGAAATCTAGATTTATTCATGATTCCATCTCCGGAGATATTCATGAAGGAGCTTCTCTCCAGTGGATCGCCATCAATCTACCAAATATCCTCATGCTTCAGAAACTCTGAGCAGCTTGGAGATGTACATAATCCAGAATTCTCAATGCTTGAGTACTATACATTGGGCTTTAATGATGAAGATTCTCTTAAGCTTACTATAGATATGATAGATAAGACAGCTATCAAGGAAACTGATTGGCTGAGAAATGAGCCTTTGATAATCACAGTCGAGGATGCAATGAGAGAATGGGCTGACGTGGATCTTATAAAAGCCCAAGATATATCATACCTAAGAAGTGAGGCCGAAAGACTATCTTTAATACTTCCAGATGAAGAGAGCTGGGAAGATACATTCAACAGAATATTCATAAACTATGTTGAGCCTAATCTTCCAAAAGACAGAGAAGTATATTTAAGAGACTATCCAAAGCAGATTGAATGCCTAGCTAAAGACTATAGCGATAAGCCATACAAGATGCGCTGGGAGATGTACATAAAGGGCATTGAGGTCGCTAATTGCTATACAGAGGAAACAGATACAGCCAAAATCCGTTTCTACTACGAAAGAGAGCAAAGAAAGCTAGAAGAAGAAAGAGCTACAACTGGAGATATAGTATCAAAGGCAGATATGCACTTTACTTCATTCAAGCAGCCAGAGATGAGCGG
>CAVHSB010000217.1:0-1145 GCA_963638635.1 Flexilinea sp. | reverse complement strand
GGATGAGATAGAGGATGTTCTGCTTTTTCCTATGAAAAATATGCTTTGAGATATGCTGCTTCATCAATCTAAGGTCATCTTGACTAAATGAAACCGGATTGGCACTCAAGTTAAAGTTCAGATTAGCATAGATAAAGAGTTTCAAGCTAAAATAAAGGACCTTATAAAAGAAAACAACAAAATAAGCACAGAAAAAATAGCAAGTGTATTAGGATGCAGCGTTAAAACAGTAAAAAGGCGTATAAAAGAAATGCAAGACATTCACTTTGTTGATAGAGGCATAAATGAACACTGGGAAATCAATGCAGATGCATAGCATAAGTATTTCTCAGTATTCTGTTTCACTATTTGCTTTTAGCGTGGTAACACTTTACTTAGATATATTCTTTCTGATAAACTACAAGTCGGTCGTACAAAGACCTTACACGAAACAACTTATTTATTGAGGTAATAAAAATGATTAAAGCAGGACAGATTGAAAAGGGAACAGCCCTCCTCATCAAGGGACAGCCTTTCCTCTGCATTGAGCGTGAATTCGTAAACCCAGGTAAGGGTTCTGCATTCGTAAGACTAAAGCTCAAGAGCCCATCAACAGGTCAGACTCTCCAGGAGACAATGAAGAGCCAGGATAACGCTGAAGATATTACAATCGAAGATCATGACTTCCAGTATCTTTATAACGACGGCGAGAACTTCGCATTCATGAACACAGAGAACTATGAGCAGATTGAAGTTCCAATGAAGGCTTTCCCAGACTATGAGTTCCTGATGAAAGACGGTGAGACTTACAGAATCACAATGTGGGAAGATCAGGTTCTTGATATCCAGATTCCTTCAAAGGTTGTATATGTAATCACAGAGACAGAGGATGCTGTAAGAGGCGATACTGTTCAGGGTGTTACAAAAGACGCTGTTCTTGAGACAGGACTTAAGATCCGTGTTCCAGGCTTTATCAAGCAGGGCGAAAAGGTAAGAGTCAACACTGAGACTAAAGAATATATCGAAAGAGTTAACGGCTAAGTTAATCTGAATACAGTTATGGCCACCGGTAGTCCCGGTGGTTTTGTTTATTTCATTTAAATCCTTATAGTTACGCTAGCTTTTGGATTTCGTTACAGATTTCCTTTACTTTTGTAAGCTTATCT
>CAVHSB010000216.1:0-2044 GCA_963638635.1 Flexilinea sp. | reverse complement strand
TGCAGCCGCAATCAAGGAGCTTGCAGATAATAAAGAGCTAAGAGAGAAGTATGGGAAGGCTGCAAGAGAGAGAGTTTTAGATAATTTCTCATATGATAGCTTTGGTAAAAAGATAACTGAAATAGTAAAAAATATAGCAAATAAGGAAAATAAAGAATGAAAAGAGCTCTTATTACAGGTATAACAGGACAGGATGGATCTTTCCTTGCTGAATTCTTATTAGAAAAGGGTTATGAAGTTCATGGCATTTTCAGAAGGTCTTCTGTCTCAACAACCTCTCGCATTGATCATATTTTAGATAAGCTAATTATACATGAAGGAGATCTTGCAGATTCTTCAAGCATTATGAGAATAGTTTTAAGTGTTAAGCCTGATGAGATTTATAATCTTGCTGCACAGTCTCATGTGCAAGTTTCATTTGAAGCTGCGGAATATACAGGAGATGTGGATGCATTAGGAGTCCTTCGTATTCTTGAAGCTGTTCATACTGCAGGACTTGATAAGACATGTAGAGTATATCAAGCATCAACATCTGAGCTCTATGGAAAGGTTGAAGAAGTTCCACAGTCAGAGACAACACCATTTCATCCATTCAGTCCATATGCGGTTGCTAAGCAATATGGCTATTGGATGATTAAAGAATATAGAGAAGCATATGGTATATATGCTTGCAACGGTATCCTTTTTAATCATGAATCAGAGCGCAGGGGTGATAACTTCGTTACCAGAAAGATTACATTAGCTGCGGGGCGAATAGCATGCGGACTACAGGATCATCTAGAGCTAGGTAACTTAGATTCGTTAAGAGACTGGGGCTATGCAAAGGACTATGTGGAATGTATGTGGCTGATATTGCAGCAAGATGAACCAGATGATTATGTAATAGCAACTGGAGTACAGCATACAGTAAGAGACTTTACAACGTTAGTATTCAAGCATGATGGAATCGAACTTGAATGGAGAGGCTTCGGAGTAGATGAAAAGGGATATGATAAGAAAAGCGGAAAAATGCTTGTTTCTGTCAATCCTAAATGGTATAGACCTACAGATGTTGTAAATCTATTAGGTAATCCTACTAAGGCAAAGACGAAGCTTGGATGGAATCCTCAGAAGACTAGTTATGAAGATCTGTGTAGGATAATGGCGGAGCATGATTTAGCTTTAGCTCGTAAGGAAGCTTCTTCAAAATAAAGGTAGAGAGATGCAGAAAGTATTGATCTTTGGTATAGCCGGCTTTGTCGGACCATATCTTGCAGAAGAATTCCACAATCATGGATATAAGGTTGCAGGATGTGATAAAGCATTAAGTAGCAATATACCTATTTATGTAGATGCGTTTACAATTGATCTTCTTGATTCTGGTAGTGTCTCTAGTTTGATTGAAAAAGTTACTCCAGATATTATAGTTAACCTAGCTGCTATAAGCAGTGTAGGTGCTTCTTGGTCTATTCCTCAATTAACTATGGAGATAAATGCTGTAGGTGCTATAAATATCTTGGAGGCATCTAGAAAGATTAATCCAATGCCAAGGATTCTGTTTATAGGATCAAGTGAGGAATACTCAGAATCTGATAGACCTTTAACAGAGGATATGGAAATTAATGCTAGTAATCCATATGGAATATCAAAGATAGCACAAGAGCGGTTTGCTGAAATATACAGATCTCAATATGGTATGAAAATCTATTCTGTTAGATCATTTAATCATACAGGAATAGGACAGAAAGATACTTTTGTTCTTCCTTCTTTCTGCAGGCAAGTAGCAGAAATAGAGAAATCAGGTAAAGAAGGAATTATAAATGTTGGTAATATCTTCGTTAAAAGAGATTTCTCTGATGTAAGAGATATTGTAAGAGCTTATAGAATGGTTGTTGAGAGTGATGATTGTTCAAAGGTTTACAATATAGGTTCGGGTAAAGCTTATAGCTTGAAAGAGCTTTTAGAGTATATCATCAGCTTAAGTCATCAGAAAGTTACAATCAATGTAGATAAAAATAGAATAAGACCAACAGATTTTAGTTTCATATGCTCTGATAGTAGTCTT
>CAVHSB010000215.1:0-2053 GCA_963638635.1 Flexilinea sp. | reverse complement strand
ACCTTAAGATGCTTCTCAATCCCTACAACATAGATGCGTCATTCATTCCTGAGAATATACAGCACTACCCTGTTATCAACTCCAAGCTTGAAGTATTGAGAGGTGAGGAGTCAAGAAGACTCTTTGACTTTAGGGTAGTAGTAACTAACCCTACTGCCGTATCAGAGATAGAAGAAGAAAAGAACAGGCAGGTCAATGATATGCTTCAGCAGATACTGATGGATGATTCCCAAAGTGAGGAAGACTTCAACAGGGAGATGCAGAAGCAGTCAGACTACTTTACCTATGAGTATCAAGACAAGAGGGAGGTAAGGGGAAACCTCTTGCTTAACCATTACATGAAGGAACTGGAGATACCTCAGCTCTTCAACCAAGGTATAGTGGATGCATATACTGTAGGTGAAGAGGCTTATATATGTGACATTGTGGGAGGTGAACCTTACATAGAGAAGATAGACCCAAGGAAGATGAGGATTATCAAGTCTGGCTATTCCAACAATATAGAAGATGCTGACATGATAGTACTTGAAGACTATTGGAGTCCTGGCAGAATAGTAGATACCTTTTGGGATCAACTGTCCAAGAAGGACATAGAATCCCTGGAGCATACTACTGAAGGACAGAGTGTAAACCCCTATGCAGATAGTATGGACAATATTGATTCCAGGTATGGTTTTGTACCTAATGTCAGTCTTGACCCTACTGCTGGTGATACTGCTCTTGATCCACTAAGCCTGTTTGACAACACCTATGATACCTCTTTCCTACCCTATGATATGAATGGTAATGTAAGGGTGCTGAGGGTATATTGGAAGTCAAGAAGGCTGATAAAGAAAGTAAAGAGTTATGACCCTGAGACTGGTGAGGAGGAGTTCAACTTCTATCCTGAGAACTATTACTGTGACCCTGACAAGGGTGAGGAGGAGCAGTCATTCTGGGTTAATGAAGCATGGGAAGGTACCAAGATAGGCAATGACATCTATGTTAACATGAGACCTAGACCAGTACAGTACAATAGGCTCAGTAGCCCTTCAAGGTGTCACTTTGGTATAGTAGGAAGTATCTACAACATTAATGGAGATGAGCCTTTCTCTCTTGTGGATATTATGAAACCCTATGCTTATCTATATGACATTCTGCATGACAGACTCAACAAGACTCTTGCAAAGAATATGGGTAAAATAGTCAAGATGGACTTTGCAAAGGTACCTAAGGGTTGGGATGTAGACAAGTGGCTATACTACATCAATGTAAACAACATAGCTGTAGAGGATAGCTTTAAGGAAGGTAACATTGGTGTTGCTACTGGTAAGCTTGCAGGTGCCATGAATAACAACTCTTCTGGTGTCATTGATGCTTCCCTTGGCAATGAGATACAGCAGTACATCAATGTGCTTGAATGGATTTCCAATAAGCTAGGTCAGCTTGCAGGTATATCTAAGCAGAGGGAAGGACAGATAAGCAACAGGGAAACTGTTGGTGGTGTGGAGAGGGCTACCCTTCAGTCTTCCATGATTACTGAAAGGCTGTTCTTTATCCATGACAGTGTGAAGAAGAGAGCTTTGGAATGTTTCCTTGAGACTGCCAAGATAGCTCTTAAGGGAAGGAAGAAGAAGTTTGACTATATCCTTGGTGATGGCAGCAAGAAGCTTATAGATATTGATGGTGATGAGTTTGCTGAGTGTGACTATGGTCTTGTAGTAGACAACAGCAATGGCACTATGGAACTTAACCAAAAGATGGATACCCTTGCACAGGCTGCCCTTCAGAATCAGTTGCTTGACTTCTCTAGCATCATGAAGCTTTACACTACCAAGAGTACTGCTGAGAAGCAAAGGATTGTTGAGGCTAATGAGAAGAGAAAGAGGGAGGAAGCTATGCAGCAGGCTCAGCAACAGCAGCAGTTGCAGCAAGCACAACTTCAGCAACAGGCTCAGCAGGCTCAGGCAGAACAGGAACTTAAGTATAAGATGTTCCAGGAAGAGATGGAAAACAATATCCTTGTTGCTCAGATAAACAGTAAGGCAGAAGCTGACAGGCTTCAGTTAATGGG
>CAVHSB010000214.1:611-2086 GCA_963638635.1 Flexilinea sp. | reverse complement strand
ATGAAAAAGTGCTCCAAGTGTGGGCAAATTAAGCCAGCAAATAACCTTTTCTTTTCAAAGAATAAGACAAGTAAAGATAACTGGTATTCTATTTGTAAGAGATGCCGGAATAAGAAAAGAGGTTGATTTACATGGCTGGACAACACTTCTGCAAGAAGTGTGGAAAGACTATGAATGATAGTGAGTTCTACACCTCTAAAAATGTAGAGAAATATCCACCCGATGGTAAGATGGATATTTGTAAGAAATGTTTAACCATGCATGTCGATAACTGGGATCCAGAGACCTATAAATGGATTTTACAAGAAATTGATGTGCCTTATATTAAAGAAGAATGGGATGCTTTACTGGAGAAATATGGTAAAGACCCCAAGAAAGTAACTGGCTTAACTATTATTGGCCGTTATTTATCCAAGATGAAGCTCAAACAATGGAGCTAGTATTCTTGGGCGGATACTGAAGCTCTTGAAGAAGAGCAGCGTATGCGCAAGATTAATCAGATGAAAGCTCAAGGGATGTCTGGCGAAGAGATTGAAAATGAGCTTGCTACTGATAGAACCCCGCCGAAACCAAAGGTATTAACTGAGCCACAATAGGCTGTAGGTACTCCAGAATATTATGATCCATCAGAAGAGGATGATGATTTCTCTAGTGAACTTACAGAAGAAGATAAAGTAATGCTACGGCTTAAGTGGGGCAGAGGATATCGTCCAGAAGAATGGGTGCGGCTGGAGCAATTATATAATGATATGATGGCTTCTTATGACATCCAGGGCGCTGGTATGAAAGATACTCTCATCATGATTTGTAAGACTTCTTTAAAGTCTAACTAGCTATTGGATTGCGGCGACGTTGATGGCGCGCAGAAGATGATCAAGATGTATGATAGCTTGATGAAGAGCGCCAAGTTGACCGCGGCTCAGAATAAAGCTGAATCTGGCGAGTTCATTGATTCTATTGGTGAACTAGTTACCATCTGCGAAAGAGAAGGATTTATTCCTCGCTATTATACAGATGGTCCGATGGATAAAGTAGATAAAGTTCTTCAAGACTTACAGCATTATACTCATACTTTGGTCACTGAGGAAATGAACCTTGGTAACATGATTGACGCTTCTGTTCGAGCGATTGCGCAGGATAGAGAGCGTGAAGCTAAGATTGATATTGACGGTGGCGAAGAAGAAGATAGTGAGATTTACGATTATCCCGAAGATACTGTTCTTGAGGATGCGGACTTTGAAGAGTTCGAGAACATGAAGCAAGAGGAAGCGGAAAAAGATCGTAAACATCTAAGGGAGGGATATTAATGGCATTAGCTGATTTATTAAACCTCTCTAATAAGAATAAAAAGATTGGTTTGTCTGAGGAACGCGTAAGAGCGATTATCCCAGCAGCTCGTGAGTATATTGCCTTCTGGCGAGAATATCCAGATTTATTTGTAGATTTCTTGCAGACCGGCGGAGATCCAGATCGGA
>CAVHSB010000214.1:0-601 GCA_963638635.1 Flexilinea sp. | reverse complement strand
CGTTATAAATATGTTTACATGGTATTCCCGCGTGCGTATTCTAAGTCTTTCCTTTCTATTATGGTGCTAATGTGCAGATGTATTCTATATCCTAGAAGTAAACTATTCGTGACTTCTGGAGGCAAAGAGCAGGCGGCCGGCATTGCAAAAGAAAAGGTATAGGAAATTTGTTAGAAAATTCCAGCCTTTGAACGAGAGATTGACTGGCGTAGAGGTAAAACGCAAGAAGGTAAAGACTATTGTAAATATATCTTTAAGAACGGCTCTTATTTTGATAACGTTGCGGCTAGAGAGAGCTCTCGTGGTAAGCGTCGTCATGGCGGTTTAATCGAGGAGTGCGTTGGCGTTGATGGTACTATTCTAAATGAAGTTCTCATTCCTCTGATGAACATTGACCGAGAGTGTATGGATGGCTCTGTACAAGAGGCAGAAACCTTGAATAAGAGTCAAATCTATGTCACCACCGCGGGATGGAAAAACACGTTCCCATACAATAAGCTCATTTAGCTCTTGATTCGTATGGTATTAGACCCAGAGAAGGCTATGGTAATGGGCGGTACGTGGCGTATCCCCGTCTTAGTTGGCCTACAGAGTAAAAACT
>CAVHSB010000213.1:0-2110 GCA_963638635.1 Flexilinea sp. | reverse complement strand
CAATCAAATAGAATCAATAAGGAAGATTGAGGCTCTAAGGCCATCAATCAAACGAAAAGAGCTTGTTACTGTTGGATCCACTACTCTTGATAATCTTCTCATCCAATATAATGGATCTGAACGACCAGCTAAGAATGATAAGACAGTAGTTCTTGTAGCACCTAGCTGGGGTAAAAGCGGAATACTTACAAAATATGGAGAGAAGTTCCTATCTGCATTAGAGAGGACAGACTTTGAAGTAATTGTAAGACCTCATCCACAGACTGTAGTAAGTGAGGCTAATGTGCTTAATCCATTAAAAGAGAAATTCAAGAGCTTTGAATGGAATTTTGATAATGACAACTTCAAGGTACTTGATAAGGCAGATATCCTCATAACAGACTTCTCTGGAATAATCTTCGACTACTCATTGATCTTCAATAAGCCGATAATCTATGCAGATACCAGCTTCGATACAGCTCCATATGATGCAGATTGGCTAGATGAGGAGTATTGGTCACTAAGAGTACTTCCAAAGCTAGGATTGAAGCTCGATGAAAAGAACTTCGATAATATAGATTCTTTAATCCAAACTGCATTAAAGAGCGAAGAGCTAAAAGTCGGAAGAGATGAAGTAAGAAAAATCTGCTATCAGAAACAAGGCAACAGCTACAAAAAAGCTGCAGAATATCTTATAAGAAAGGAAGAAGAGATTTCTAAGGAGAAATAATGCAAGCAATTATACTAGCAGCAGGAATGGGCAAAAGACTCAAAGAGCTGACAAAAGATAATACTAAATGCATGGTAAAAGTCGGAGAGATGACTTTGATTGAACGACTTTTATCCCAGCTCGATTCTATTAATCTGAACAAGATAATCATAGTAACAGGATACAAATCAAGCGAGCTTATATCTTTCATCAAGACATTGCCTGTTAAGACTCCAATTTCTTATATAGACAATCCGATTTATAACAAGACTAATAATATCTATTCATTATCTTTAGCTTCAAAGGAGCTTCAAGAAGATGACACGATACTCTTTGAGTCAGATATTCTATTTGAAGATATCGTCTTAAAAGCGTTGATTGAAGATAAACGAAAGACTCTTGCTCTCGTTGCTAAATATGAATCTTGGATGGACGGTACTTGCGTTAAGCTTAATGAAGAGGATGAAATCGTAAGATTCATCTCAAAGAAAGATTTCGATTTCAAGGAATGCTCTGACTACTATAAGACAGTCAACATCTACAAATTCAGCAAAGAATTCTCTGCCAACTACTATGTTCCATTTTTAAATGCTTATCTATCTGCAATAGGAAAGAATGAATATTATGAGCAGGTTCTAAATGTAATAACAATGCTGAAAGAACCAGAAATCAAAGCAAAGAGACTTGAAAAAGGTGTTTGGTATGAGATTGATGATATACAGGACCTAGATATCGCAACTGTCTTATTTGCAGATAATGACCAGAAGATCAATCTTATGCATAAGCGCTTTGGTGGTTTCTGGCGATTTCCTTCACTTATAGATTTCTGCTATTTGGTAAATCCTTACTATCCCCCCAAGAAGATGGTTGATGAGCTTCAAGCTAATTTTGAAACACTCTTAAGAGAATATCCATCAGGACAGAATATAAACTCACTACTTGCTTCAAAGAACTTCAATGTTAATCAGGAATATATCGCTGTAGGAAATGGTGCCGCAGAGCTTATAAAGTCTTTGATGGCTAGCTTAGATGGTGCAACAGGCTTTATAAGACCAACATTTGAGGAATATCCTAACAGATACAAAGATAAAGAGAACATTGTCTTTACGCCTGCTAATAGAGATTATTCTTACAGCGCAGATGATTTAATCAACTTCTACAATGATAAGGATATAAAGAATCTTATTGTAATAAATCCAGATAATCCAAGTGGCTCATATATCAAAAAAGAAGGTATTGCTAAGCTCATAAAATGGGCAGCTGCTAAAGGTCTGAATTTAATAATAGATGAAAGCTTTGCGGATTTTGCAGAAGAGGATGATAATTCACTACTTAAGAATTCAATACTAGAATCGAACAAGAATTTGTTTGTAGTAAAAAGCATCTCAAAATCATATGGTGTTCCTGGCCTTAGACTAGGTG
>CAVHSB010000212.1:0-2120 GCA_963638635.1 Flexilinea sp. | reverse complement strand
TGTTGCTTCACAAGATAAAGCAATCAATCTTGCATGGACAAATCCTACTGATGATTATTTTGTAGGAACAATGATAGAGATAAAATCTGATGATGATAGCTCAGCAATTGAGCTTACATCTGATAAAGCTTCCTATTCATTTACTACAGGAACACATGGGAATATGTATAGCTTCAAGGTCTATGCTATGTATAAAGAAGGGGATATAGGATTTAAAAGCTCTTCCTTATCAGAATCCGCTCTCTTCATTGACTCTGATAGGTTCACAAATCCAGTAATGAAGATAGCTTTACCAGAAGGTGTCGATGCTATTACTGCAAAGACATGGCTGGATGATCAAGGCTTGGATTTGGCAACATATCAGATTATAGATAATACAGACAGCTCTAATAACACAGATGTTCTTAAGCTTGATATCAAAGGCAGAGGTAACACCTCTTGGGAAATGCCAAAGAAGAGCTACTCTTTAAAGCTTGATAAGAAGAACAATCTTCTTAATATCGCTAATGGCAATCATAAGAAGTATGCACTTATAGCTAACTATTGCGATAAGACTCTGATTCGTAATCAGCTTGCATATTACATGGGTACAGACATCTTCACAAGCATGGACTGGAATCCTCATACAAGACAGGTCAATCTGTTTATAAATGATACTTACTACGGCATCTATATGCTTACAGAACGTATAAGCATCAATAAGAGTATTATAGATATTCCTGAAGTAGGTGAAGACTCTGTAGCATTTGTAGATGGTGGTTGGATTGTAGAGGTTAATGGCCGAATGGATGAGACATATAACTGGATAACCAACCATGGTGTCTGTATTTCTTTAAAGGATCCTGAAGATTACGAGGGATGGGAGAATATTGAGGAATATCTCAACAGTGTTGAGGATGTTCTCTTTGGCTCTAGCTTTGCCGATGTAGATAACGGCTGGAGAAGGTACCTTGATGAGGATTCTTTCATAGATTGGTATTTGGTAAATGAGATAGCCAAGAATGCAGATGCCCAATGTACATCCTCCATATATATGTATTACAACCCTGATGACAGTAAAATCCATATGGGACCATTGTGGGATTTTGATATTGGATTTGGAAATATAAATTATTGTGGATGTGATTCCTATGAGGGCTTTTGGATTAAGGATGGAGCTTGGTATTCACAGCTTTTTAAAGATACAGAGTTTGTGAATGCTATTAAGAATCGCTGGAATGAAAAGAAGGATGAAGTCAAAGCACTTCTAGGAATCGAATCTGCATCAATCTCATCTTTTTCTGATGCGCTAGAAGAAGATGCAGCAATAAACTTTAGCATATGGCCTATTCTTGGCACATATGTGTGGCCAAATCCGGCAGGCTATGAAGATCGAACTACATATCAAAGTGAAGTTGAATATCTGAAGAGCTGGCTTGGTAATAGAATAGATTGGCTTGATGAGAATATATCACTATTATAGTTTCTTGAGGTGTTGACAAATGCAAGGCAAAAAGCAAGTCTTTGACAGACAGACAGACAGACAGACAGACAGACAGACAGACAGGGGAGAAATTCTGCTGTAGAGCTATTAAAAGTTAGCGCTATATTCTTTATTGTTATAGCTCATGTAACCCAAACTCTTAGTTCGGGAAATAATTATGTTTCTTTTTTTGACTATGTATATCCGATAGGTAATGCAACAACAGATGCCAATGCAATAATCTTAATGTTATTCTCTCAGCTTGGAGGATTAGGTAATAACATATTTTTTATATGCAGTGCATGGTTTCTTGTTGATAAAACTGAAAGTGCAAGAAAGAAGGCATTCTCGCTTTTGTGTTCTGTTTGGTGTATATCAATGATTTTCTATAGTGTCTATAAATTCTTTCTCGGGTATAGCTTCCCTGTAATGTTTACAATAAGACAATTCTTTCCTTCTGCATGCATAAATAACTGGTATCTGACTTGCTACATTATCTTTTTGTTTATTTATCCATACCTTAATAAGCTAGTTAGAACTATAAATCAGAAGCAACTACTAAGAATTGTTTTATTATCTTCTTTTCTATGGATTTGTTGTGACTATGTTTACGGTAAATTCTTTTTTCCGTCAGTTATAATTTTATGGACCACAATTT
>CAVHSB010000211.1:0-2153 GCA_963638635.1 Flexilinea sp. | reverse complement strand
TGGGCTTGTACGAGCCTTGTCTCCTGCTCCTGCTTGATCTCATCTGCAAAGATGACGTCATATACTGCCTTATTAGCCTCGTCTGTTATTCCATGCTCTCTTCTGAAATTGAGGACTCCCTTGAATAGCTCCTTGAATCCCTCAAGAAGCTTTCTAAGTCCCTCGTTTGCAACCTCTCCCTTGAAGATGTATCTCTCGACGCCCTGGGCAAATGCCTCAGACATATTCTGATACTTTGTCTTGTATTCCTTGATGTCTGTCTTGCCGTATGTCTTCTCTATGATGCTGTATAGGGCAGAATTCTTATCGAGGGTATCAAGGAAGTGATGAGCCATCTCATGGCAGATTGTCAGAGGAGAAGCTATAGGGGTGATGTAGATATTTGCCTTATAGAGCATTCCCTGCATTTTAGGGTTAAGTCCAGTTCCCGCAGGATCCAATATGCTGACGCTGAAGCTCTCCATGAAGTCAGCAAGGGACTTGCCCTGCATCTTGGCAAAGGAAGCGGCAGTTATTGTAGATATTCTGGCAGCTCTGTTTGCCTTCTCGTTGCCAGTCTCCTTTCTTGTCTCTTCAATTGACTTCTTGACCTCGAGGTCCTTGTTGATGGGTGAGCATCCATTGAGGGCAAGTCCTAGAGCTACAGAAATAATAGACTATACTAGTATTCCTGGTGCTGTTGCATTGAAGGTCTCTCAGATACGTCAGATTTCTAAGACCTCTATGATATGAAGCATGCTACAAGCTGAACTATTATCAAAAAATGCATTGAAAATCCTTGGGACCACATGAGAATTGATGTTAATTTTTGGTTATAAAAAAACCTTTACCGAAGTAAAGGTTTTATGCTCCCCCGGAGGGATTTGAACCCCCGACAGGGTGGTTAACAGCCACCTGCTCTACCGACTGAGCTACAGGAGAATGTCTTTTCGAACAAGAAGAGATTAGCATTTTAAAGGATTATGCGTCAATAGAGTTTTAAATATTTTTTTCTTTTTTTATCGTGCTATCCAATAATCTTAATTCCAAGCACAGAAGCAATAGCCATGACCTGATCTATATCCAGTTTAGCACCTTTAATCTCTTTGATATCAGAGATGAATATACCGGAAATATCACTATCCCTTAGAGATAACGATGAAAGCAGTGTTCCCTGTATATTAGAAGATGACAAATCAGACTTTGTAAGCTTAGAATTCTTCAAATTAAGCTCTCTAAGCGAGCTTCCATGCAAGTTTGAAGAATTTATAGTCAGACTGTTTCCATTGAGCTTATCAAGCGTAGAATATATCATATTGCATCCATCTATAGCTATATTTTTGATCTTAGCTTCAACAAAGGATGCCCCAGAAAGATTACAGTCTTTAAATGACACTCCATTCATTGATGAAAGATCAAATAAACAAGAAGAAAGATTACAATTATAGAAGCTGACATTAAGAAAAGAAGAGTCTGTGAAGTTTGATTGGCTGAAATCTATTTCTCTGAATTCTGAATCTTCAAAGTGATAGTATGAAAAATCGTAATCATTGAAGCTGCCAGATGCTTCCTCTACATCTGAAATCTCTTTATCATCATTCAATTCTAGCAAAGTATAATCCTCCATTCATAAATTAAGGGCACCTCGTCGAGATGCCCTTAAAGCTATATTAATAAAGATTAATTAGCTGGGTAATGCTTTGTAAGGTAATCAGCAAATACTTCGTTGAGCATCTTGCCAACTGTGAGCTCCTTACCAAACATTGTGTATCCGTCACCACCAGCTGCAAGGAAGTCATTTGTAGCAACCTTGTAGATTGTTGTAGTGTCGTTCTTATCAAGAAGCTGACCATTGAGAAGAACTCTCTTGATTCTTGATCCTGCTGGTGAATACTTAGAATATACAACCTGAAGATCGGTCTGAGGGAATCCACCGTTAGTCTCTGGAAGCATTCTGTATCCCCATTCAAGAGCATTGTAAACCTCTGCTGGAGTAATCTCACAAACTGTGATTGTATTTGTGAATGGAAGAACATTGTTGATATCTCCAAGAGTTACATCACCCTTCTGTAGAGATGCTCTGATTCCACCACCATTTGTGATTGTGAAGTCTGCACCAGATTCTTCTGTCATTGCCTGGCAGATAAGAGTTGAAAGGTTAGTCTTCTTAGTTC
>CAVHSB010000210.1:0-2198 GCA_963638635.1 Flexilinea sp. | reverse complement strand
CATGGTCAAAAAGATATTTTGCTTGTCAGGTCAATTTCATCCGCACAGGTCGAAATATTTCTGTTCTATTTGCAACACTCTTAGCTTTTTATTGCACACCTATAACATCAGAGTAGCAATGAATAACATTTATGAGTTATTCTCATCATTGCAATAAAAACAATGGAGCTTTAATTCATGGAACATTTCGGTCCCTGGGGGCTTATCCCACCAATTCTGACAATCACACTCGCATTTATTTCAAAGGATGTTATCCTATCTTTATTCTTAGGCATACTATCTGGCACATTGATAGTCGCTGGTGGCAATCCTATTGTCGCAATACTTAATCTTACAGATGGTCTTGCATCATCTCTTGCAGATGAGTGGAACATAAGAATCTTCCTATTCTGTGCCCTTTTGGGGGGACTTGTTGGTATGCTATCGAGAACTGGCTCATCCCGTGCTTTTGGACGTTGGGCTGCAAAGAGGATAAACAGTCCTAAGACGAGTATGCTGATGGCATGGCTATGTGGCCTTATAATATTCATAGATGACTACTTCAATTCCCTCGCAGTTGGAACTGTAATGAGGCCTATTACAGATAAGAACAAGGTTCCACGCGCTAAGCTCAGCTATATACTTGACTCAACGGCTGCTCCCGTATGTATCCTGGTCCCGATTTCTTCCTGGGTTATAACTGTAATGTCGATAGTTAAGGGCAGTGAAGGCTTTGAGACCTTCGGAATCTCTGAGTTTTCATTCTTCATCAGAGCTGTACCTTACAATATATATGCAATACTTACTTTGATAATGGTTCTTGTGATGATTATCTTCTCTCATGACTTTGGTCCTATGAAGAGAAGCATGGAGCTTGCTAAAGCTGGTAAGCTCTATGACATATCGTACGGAGATGCACCTGGAGAGGTTACCTTGGAGGGGGATGACAAAGCAGATAGAGCTTCTGCTGTAGATATGATACTCCCTATCATAATACTTATAGTTTCATCCCTTATACTCTTCCCATCTGTTACATATATGAATGCAGCAAAGAGCGAGGGAGTAACCTTCAGGGAAGCTATTAAGCTGATGAGCCTAGGAGAAGCGTTCAATAATACAGATGCTTCTGTTGCACTGTTCTATGCTGCTGTAATCACTACAGCACTTTCTTATCTTTATTACATATGCAGAAGGCTATTCAATGTAAAGGATGCAAGTGAGGCATTGGTAAGCGGAATCAAATCAATGGTTCCTGCACTCATAATCCTTACAATGGCGTGGACTATAGGAGGCATAATAAAGTCTTCCCCTGCAGATGGCGGACTAGGAGTTGCTGCTTATTTATCTGAGCTTGTGGTTGGAGGAGGCTTTCCTCTTGCCCTGGTTCCTGTTATCGTATTTGCTCTCTCTGCCCTTATTGCCTTCGCAACAGGAACGAGCTGGGGGACCTTTGCGATAATGATACCTATTACAATGCCTATAGCTGTAGGGTTGGGACAGGCTAGGGGAATGAATGCTGATGCGCTTCTAAATGCTACTATGATCTCTATATCAGCAGTGCTCGGTGGTGCTGTATTTGGCGATCATGCATCTCCTATCTCTGATACTACTATACTATCTTCAACAGGTGCGGGATGCCCTCATCTTGAGCATGTTGCAACACAGCTTCCATATGCTATTACCGTAGCTGTATGCTCTGGAATTGGCTTTGTGGTGGGAGGCTTTTCATTATCCTTGATAGCCGCATGGATTGCAGCACTTGCTTCATTTGTGGTAGCTATTATTCTGCTGCCGCGTTTTTTCAAGGAAGGAGAAAATAGGTAATGAGACGCAAAGATAGAGAAAGAGATACAGCATTTGCATATAGCGTTATAGATAATGCTCCATATGTCGTCCTAGGCATCAATGGAGAGAATGGAGTATATACAGTACCGCTATCTATAGTCCGTGATGGTGATAAGCTATACTTCCACTCTGCTTTAGATGGAAGAAAGATAAATGATCTCAGACATGATAATAGAGTAGCAATTACAGCTGTAACAGATTGCTTTGTTGACGGGGATCATCTGACAACGAGGTATAAGTCTGCTTATGGAGAGGCTGAGGCTATTGAGATAACAGATATAGAGGCGAAAAAGAGAGCTCTTGGCATATTAACAAAGAAATTTGCGCCATCTACAACTGTGGATATGGAGGATCATTTCAGAAAGATGCTATCT
>CAVHSB010000209.1:0-2310 GCA_963638635.1 Flexilinea sp. | reverse complement strand
ATTGCCTTACCGCAGGCTCTGCAATGCAGACGGAAGGGGTAGAAGGTCTTGTTGAATATAACTGGAATGAGGATGGCTAATGCTAATAAGATCCAATCAATGAAGGAAGGCAGAGCAAAGTGCTCTCTTAGAATAAGGAGCATATATAGCATTACGATATCAAATGCGATTAAGAGTGTAGCTCTTCTCTTCTTGTCACCTCTTTGATACTTTCTCTGGTTTATATTCAGGACAATTGCAAAGAGCATAAGCCAGGTAAAGGCTTTATTGAGTATTTTTAAAATCATAGAAATTAGGATATAACCTATTGGGTTATGTTGGAAGTAATCATTTCTGCTTTCTTTGAGTTTTGTATTTGCAATCCCCAATTAATGGTTTAATCTGTTGTCTGAGGTTTGAAAATGAAAATTAACAAGTTTATTGACCATACAATGCTGGCAGCTGATGCTGATATTACAAAAATAGAGAAGCTTTGCAAGGAAGCTAAGGAGTATGACTTTGCATCTGTTTGCGTTAACTCATGCTGGGTTAAGACATGTGCAGAACTTTTGAAGGGAACTTCTGTAAATGTTTGTACAGTAGTAGGCTTCCCTCTTGGTGCTATGGCAACAGAGAGCAAGGCAGCAGAGGCTAAAAGGGCTGTTGAGGATGGTGCTGCTGAGATTGATATGGTTCTCAATGTTGGATATATCAAATCTGGTATGCTCAAGGAAGCAGAGGAAGACATTAGGGAAGTAAAGAAGGCTTGCTCTGGTAAGCTTCTTAAGGTAATTCTTGAAACCTGCCTTCTTACAGATGAAGAGAAGGTTACAGCTTGCAAGCTTGCAGAAGCTGCTGGTGCTGACTATGTAAAGACCTCTACAGGCTTCTCTAAGGGTGGTGCAACAGTTCATGATGTTGCTCTTATGAGACAGACTGTTGGAAATAGACTTGGCGTTAAGGCCTCTGGTGGAATCAGAGATGCTGAGACTGCTGATGCTATGATCAAGGCTGGCGCATCAAGACTTGGATGCAGTGCTGGTATTGCAATCATGAATGGAGTCCGCTCTGATGCCGAGTATTGATAAGGCAGTGGAGAGCGATGACTTTTTAAAGTCTTTAGGCCTTCCTTTTCTCAATGTTCATGAAACATTCTCTCATTTCGATTTCACAGAGCCTGGTAGAAGGGTTCTTTTAATTGGTCCTATGGGCTCTGGCAAGACTGAGTTTGCAGCTAGAGTCTGGAGAGATGCAGCTATAGCACAGAGAAAAAGCGATAAGATCAAGGAGCTTACAAGCACAGGAGAGGTAGATAGAAGGAAGGTCTTCTTTATACGCTCTGAGCTTGATGGCCTCAGATTCATAGACTATCCAGAGGATGCACTATGCTATCGCTCTGGGTATGTTAGATGTGGTGAGAATATTGCAAAAATCCGTGATAGCTTTGGCTTTGAGCAGGTCCTTAAAGACAATCCTACTGTTGGAACCTATATCATAGACGAGGCATCATTCTTTGATGAGCGTCTTGCGTATGTTGCTAGAAACTACGCAATAGAGAAGGGGTGTATGTTTGTCTTTCCAACTCTCATACTTAATTTCAGAAGAGAGTTCTTCAATTCAACTGCACGTCTTATTCTAGATATTGCAACTGATGTAATCCCGCTTACAGCATATTGCGAGCATCCTGATTGCATGGCAGATGCCTTCTATACCTATCGCTATTACAACGTTGGCGGGGCAGAGTGTCCAGCTCTTTATTTTGATCCCTTGATTGTTGTTGGCGGTGATAAGCTCAAGGACAGCGCATTAGAGCCTAACTATGCATCCCGTTGTGATAAGCACCACTATCTTCCAGGAAAGGAATATACATTCTTTACCCTGAAGCCTCTTGGCCAAGAGGCTGGTGGTGGAGATTCAAAAGCCTTCTATAAGGAGATTGAAGCTCTTCATTCAAATATCGAGAGGTCTGAGCTTTATAAGAGTCTCTTGCAGCGCTATGGAAATGATATTGATGGTGAGAAGTATCTTAATTCTGTTAAGCCTGGTCATATAGCTGAAAAGGCACTTGCTTATTTGCTTTGCGAGCAGAATCTCATCAATGATATTCTTCTTCAAAAAATCGTTCATGATCTGGAGCTTGATGTTAAGTATCTTGAGAAGGTGCTTATAGAAAATAGACATCCAGTATCATTTGATCAGCCTTATTTGTTCTGACTTTAGGGAGCGGAAAGAGCTCCCTTATCTATTCCTTAAAATATGTAGAGTTCTAAAAAAGGATTTCGTGATAAAAAGATACAATCAATTGATTCAAGATAGAGGAAATAGCTTCCT
>CAVHSB010000208.1:0-2400 GCA_963638635.1 Flexilinea sp. | reverse complement strand
GCTCAGGAGTATTTCCTTTAGCGATATCATTCATTACTTTCCAATGTATATCCTATCTTGCTGATGTATACAAGAAAGAAATCACGGCAGAGAAGGACTACCTATCATTTTCTCTTTATAACCTTCTTTTCTTCAAGCTGGTCCAAGGCCCTATCATGAAGTACTCATCGATCAAAGAGCAGCTTGATAATAGCAATTGCTCTTTAGATAGCTTCTCATATGGAATAGGAAGATTCTGTTATGGCCTTGCAAAGAAGGTATTGATTGCAAATACGCTTGCACAGGTTGCCAATCAAGCATGGCAGATAGACCCAAAACAGGCAGGAACACTGACACTATGGGTTGGCCTAATAGCATATACGCTTCAGATCTATTATGACTTCTCTGGCTATTCAGATATGGCAATAGGACTCGGAAGAATGTTTGGCTTCAATATCGCTGAGTACTTCAACTATCCATATACTTCACTCTCCATCCAAGAGTCTTGGAGAAGATGGCATATTTCGCTCTCAACATGGTTCAAGGACTATATCTATATCCCTCTTGGAGGAAATCGCAAAGGAACCTATCAAACACTATTGAATCTCCTCATGGTCTTCTTCATCACAGGTCTATGGCATGGAGCAGGTCTTAATTTCATAGCGTGGGGACTTTATTTTGCTTTCTTCAGCATTTTAGAAAGACTCTTCTTAGGCAATATTCTCAAGAAGAATCCTATCAAGCCTTTGAACTGGATATATACAATGCTCGTTGTGATGATAGGATGGGTTCTTTTTAGATCAGCTAACCTTTTTGATGCTTTGAGATATTTTAAATACCTATTTATCCTCAAAAAGCCTAGCAGTAGCATTTCTATCTTAAGCACCTTCAATATGAATGTTATTATCGTTGGCTTGGTAGGTATACTGCTCATAGGATGGATTCAAAGAGGCTTAATGCTAAAGCATAATCAAAGCTCAGTCATACGTTTTATAGCAGTGCTGATCCAGATGATACTGCTTATTCTTTCTATCTTCGCCCTGGTAAATGGATCATATAATCCATCTATCTATGCAAACTTCTAAATGGTTATATATGTCAAAGAAAACAATCAAATATATCTCGATAGCAATTTTCATCACTATTCTTATTCTTCCATCAATACTATGGATATCTATAGGAAAAAACAGAGAGAACAATCTTAATGAGAAAAGAGAGCTTCATTCGTTTCCAAAGCTAAAAGATGGATTCTTCTCCGGATTTGATCTTTGGTATAAGGATCACACTCCATATAGAAGCTTTATGATTGAAAGCTATAATTCATTGGATCAAGAACTAAGCTGTATTTACAATGATACGTTTGAGCCAATGCTTTCATCCTTGTTCATACCTTCATGGTTTGACAAATCCAGAGGTGTTTATATGGCTCCAAGGATTCAGAATGGAGCAATCTATGGCAAAGACGATTGGCTATTCTATTCCGGAGATAACAGTATTGGATTCTATGAAGGTACAAATATCCTTTCAACGGAAGAAATGAAGACTCTTTGCAATAAATTCGAAATGCTAAATGCAAAGTGCAAGGCTAAATGTATAGATCTTATTTATGTTGTTCCTCCAAACAAGGAACAGGTATTCCCAGAATTTATGCCATCACTCAATGTAAGGACTGAGTATAAGCGGGAACAGGTCTTTGAAGATTACGTCAAGACTAATAGTGATATTCACTTTGCATATCTTCTTGATGAGATGAAAGACATAAAGCCTCTATATACTCCATACTTTAAGCAGGATACCCATTGGAATAGTGCGGGTGCACTAGCAGGCTTAATCGGAATTTATAAGGAGCTTGGATATCCATATCCTTCAATTAATGATGCTAATATAACAACAATAAAGAGAGCCGGCGGAGACCTCTCCTCTATGTGTGGTTATTCATCTGAATATGATAATTACGATGTAGATTACAGACCTGATATAACCTACGAAATCGAATCCTCTCAGGATGGCTGGATAAATAAATTCACAAGCACAAATAAGAATGGCAAAACAGTTGTACTGATAGGAGACTCCTTTAGAGAGGCTTTACGATATATCATTGCCAAGGATTTTGAGAATACATATGTGTTCCATAGAGGATACATGGATAATGATGAGATAAAAAATGTCTTAAGCAATCTAAAAGCCGATGACTTAGTTATAGTAATGGCAGTTGAACGATATGATGATTCAAATGCATGGGTTACAGATTTCATCAATGAGTTTATCTGACATTATTCAGATTCCAATGCCCTGGTTAACCAGAACTAAAGTCAAACATCCTTCAAAAGCTCTTCTTAGTCAGATACTCCAACTTCTTCTACAGCTACCTCCAGGATACTCCTCATCTAGCCAATCTGATCATATGGAGCTGCATCGAAG
>CAVHSB010000207.1:0-2404 GCA_963638635.1 Flexilinea sp. | reverse complement strand
TAGGCTAAAGCTCAAGGTCGATAGAAAAGCACTGGTAAGAGGAGCTCTTCTTCATGACTATTTCCTTTATGATTGGCATGATAAAGAGAAGTGGCATAGACTTCATGGCTTTAGGCATCCCTTCTTTGCAGCTAGAAACGCAAAAAGAGACTATAACGTGACAGATAAAGAAGAGAAGATAATCAAAAGCCATATGTTCCCTCTTCTTCCTATCCCACCATCTTCTAAGGAAGGCTGGATAGTATGTATTGCAGATAAGATATCTGCTACAAAAGAAACGCTTTTTATGAGAAAACAAACAACGACAGTATAAACAGGAGAAAAGAAATGTCTATCAAAACGGCAGTAACAAAGTATGGTCTTGTTAAACTATTAGACTATGCAATCAAGAATCCAGAGGAAAATCTACCAAAGCTAATGGATGCTGCAGACAAAGTAATGGGTACAAGGCTTGTCCCTCAAAGAAGGCTTATGAGAGAAGCTATATGCAATAAAGACAATCCTTACCATGATTACATTCTCAGAATATTCCGCGATACAGATCCAGAAGTACTTAGAAGCTTAGTTACTAACTTCTTTGTCAATGTCAACATGGTTGGATACGCTGAAGAGCAGGAGCTTTCAAAGAAGCTCGACTGCAATATTCCATGGGCTATTCTTCTTGATCCTACTTCAGCTTGTAACCTTCATTGCACAGGTTGCTGGGCTGCTGAATATGGCAATAAGCTCAATCTTTCCTTTGATGAGATCGATGATATCATCAGACAGGGAAAAGAGCTCGGCACACACATGTACATCTACACTGGCGGAGAGCCTCTTGTAAGAAAGAATGACATCATAAAGCTTTGCGAAAAGCACCAGGATTGCGTATTCCTATGCTTCACTAACTCTACCTTGATTGATGAGAAATTCGCAGATGACATGCTAAGAGTAAAGAACTTCGTTCCTGCAATATCACTTGAGGGCTTTGAAACAGCAACTGATAGCAGAAGAGGCGATGGTGTTTATAACAAGGTAATCAAGGCCATCAACCTTCTACACTCAAAGAAGCTTGTTTATGGTATCTCAGCTTGCTACACATCACAGAACTTCGACTCAATCACATCAGAAGAGTTCTATGATAAGCTTATTGAGATGGGAGTATACTTTATTTGGTATTTCCACTATATGCCAATTGGTAATGATGCACATCCAGAGCTTCTTCCTACTCCAGAGCAGAGAACAGAGATCTTCCATAGACTAAGAAGATACAGAGCCGAGAAGCCTCTATTCGCTATGGACTTCCAGAACGATGGTGAGTTTGTTGGTGGCTGTATTGCTGGCGGAAGAAAGTATCTCCATATAAATGCTAATGGCGATATCGATCCATGTGTATTCATCCACTATGCAGATTCAAACATCAGAAAGGATACACTTCTTGAAGCACTTCAGAAGCCTCTCTTCAAGGCTTACCACAATGGCCAGCCATTCAACAAGAACATGCTTCAGCCATGTCCAATGCTTGAAAACCCTGGACTCATTACTGAAATGGTAAATAAGTCAGGTGCTCATTCAACAGACCTCGAAAGCCCTGAGAGCGTTGAACATCTTTGCGCTAAGTGCGAAAAGTACGCTAAAGACTGGGCTCCTGTTGCAGATAAGCTCTGGAAGGAAAGACTAGAGGAAAAGGAAAGGACAAAGGCACAGAGAGAGGCTGAAGAAAAAGCTATTATCGAAAACTCAAAGAAGAAATAATAGAATAGAGTTTATGAATGGAGAGATTTGGTTCTCTCCATTTTTATTCTATCCTCGCAAAGAGATCATCCATCGTTACTTGGCTTTGAATTTTGTTTGAATACATATTCTCTTTGATACCATATGTAGTAATCATTGTAAGATGCAATGCTTTTGCTGTTTTTGTAAATTCTCTGAAAAGCTCTAGCTTTCGTCTAAGATCTTCAATGGTCTTTTTATCTATCTCATATTCCTTGATTGAGAATTTGATTTCGCAAATATTTATTACTCTATCTCTTCTATCTATAATCAGATCAATCTGTGCACCACTATGAGAATCATTTGCTTTAGTATACCAAGATGAAACCTCTGTAAGTACATTGCGTATGCCAATCTTCTGCTTTATTTCCTCCATATGATCTTTTGCAACCTGTTCGAATGAAAGTCCTGCCCATGCTTTTCTTGAAGGGCTATCAAGAGTATTAGACCAGAAATGCTCATCCTTTCCCGCATTGTCTTTTATGAATTTATAGTAGAAGAGCGTATAATAATCACAAAGCTGATAGATTTTATCCTGATTCTTTTTACCAAAATAATTACATTGTCTTACGAATTCAGAAGAGACAAGATTTTCGAGTATATTGGTAAGATTTCCATTCTGAGATAGCTTCGTCACCTTTGCTATCTCGCT
>CAVHSB010000206.1:2056-2429 GCA_963638635.1 Flexilinea sp. | reverse complement strand
TATTATGACATTGATAAGAAAACAGCATTCAGAACAATCGATATCAAAAGAAACATTACTATGGGAGGAAGAGAGCTCACTCTTTGCATCAATGGCAGGGATATCTTCATAAAAGGTGCCAATTGGCTTGGCTTAGATACTATAAAGACAAGAAGCGATAAGAGAAAATATGAAAGGCTTCTTGAAAGCGCCGCTGCATCTTATATGAATATGATACGAGTCCATGGATCCTCCTATTATGAGGATGATGAATTCTATAATGAATGCGATAGGCTTGGACTTCTGGTATGGCAGGATATGATGTTCTCTTCCTCTCTCTATAGAGCAGATAATAAATTCATAAACAGTGTAAGAGGAGAAGTAAGAGAGGAGG
>CAVHSB010000206.1:0-1982 GCA_963638635.1 Flexilinea sp. | reverse complement strand
GTATTCCGCCTCAAGAGCCATCCTTCAATAGCAATATGGTGCACTGATAGTGAATGCTTTAAAGTAATTGACAGCCTAGAAAATAAAGCACGATACATAATCGACTATAATATGCTCTCTGATGCTATTATTGAAGAGATTAAAGGAGAAGATAGCAGATATGTTCTCTCATCTACTCCCGTAATCGATAATGCTACATATAAAGAAGCAGAGGAAGATAATGGTGATATCCACATAGGCTTTGATTCTGAAATAAAGAATTTGACTGACTATACTGATTATAGACCTAGGTTTGTATCGGAATTCGGCTATTTCTCTCTTCCTACTCCGGATGGTGCAGCTTATTTTGGAGATAAAGATGAGTGGAATGTAACAAGTACGGAATTCGAGGCTCATAACAGAGATAAGGAAGGCAATGCTGGAATAATCAGAAACATTGCCAAAGATTTCAGATTTCCAAGCAAGCTTGAGAATCTCATGTATCTTTCACAGACAGAGCAATCGCTATATATGGAAAGAGCTGTAAGCTACTTCAGATCTCTTATGCCATATTGCATGGGAACGCTCTTCATGTCTCTAAATGAACCATGGCCTTCAATATCTCCATCAAGCATAGAGTACAATGGAAAGCTCAAGCTTCTCCAATACTCTGCAAGACGCTTCTACTCTCCTATTACTCCGCTCCTATTCATAAAGAATGACAGGCTGTATGTATATGCGGTAAATGATACAGATAAGGATGAGGATATCGAGATTCAGATCAAGTTCAGGACATATAGCGGAAAGAAGAAAGAAGCTAAGATATTCTCACTTACACTAACACAAGGAAAGGCAGCTAAAATAGAGGATTTCCCTCTATCAAAAATAGACACAAGGAATGTATTTGCTTACGCACGTCTTTCAACAAAGACAACCATCGTAGAAAGAACGATAATCCTTACAATGCCTAAAGAAGCAAGGCTTGAGAATCCAGAGCTTAAAGCAGCTATCACGAAGCTATCAGCTAAGAAGCTAAGCATAAATGTTACATCATCTCATCCTGCATTCAGAGTCGCACTTGCATCAGGCACTATTAAAGGAACCTTCTCAGATAATCTCTTTGCAGTACGACCGACAGCTGAGCGCAATATAATATTCAACAGCGATGAGGATATAGATATAGAGGAATTCAGAAAAGAACTCACTATCTATGATCTATATAGTGCTACAAGATAGATTCCAATCCCCTCTATTCAATAGCAAGGTCACCTTTGATGAAGCATCCATCTGAGGTGACACTGCATTGCATGCTATAATCCTTGTTCTTGCAAAAGTATAAACAGGCCTGAATCAGTTCCAAAGCATATATACATGATCAATTGCTTTCCAAAGCCTCCATTTACACGTTTTCGCTATTTTTACAGTCGTATATATTACACATATTCAAGATTTTATAACCACAGAGAAATGCACATCTTTCAAGCTTTTTCTCATTTGCAGATTATCGATTATGCATAAGAATATTAAACATAACAAGTAACACCATGTTAACATATTACATACACTTCTCATAACAGAGCAGCTGTATAAATGCTAATGTTTAAGGAATCCTGTTTTGAATAGAATTTTTGATTTCATACATAATAGAAAAGCATTCAGAGATCTCACAGATAATGAATTCTCATGGGTTCTCTATGATGTTGGTAACTCTGCATATACAATGCTTTCATGCTCTCTTATCCCAATATGGTTCAAATCAATAGCAATTGGAAGCAGTAAAGGACATATAAGCAGCGACAAAGCTACAGCATACTACTCTATCGCTATAGCTATAGCAACGATAGCTGTTGCTCTTATGGGACCTATAGTAGGAGTTCTTGCAGATAGAAAGGATAAGAAAAAGGCTTTATTCACTACGGTTGTGGCTCTTGGCATAACAGGATGCATAGCAACAGGCTTTGCAACAAGCTGGCTATTGTTTCTTATAGTCTATGTGCTTACAA
>CAVHSB010000205.1:1947-2441 GCA_963638635.1 Flexilinea sp. | reverse complement strand
GTTATAGAAGAGCTATAATGGCAACAGCAGACCCTGTTAAGCCAGATGATGCAGAGGGTGATGATGACTCAGAAGAGGAGGATGATAGTGAATGGAAACCTGACACAGATGTATCAGAACCTACTGTATTTCATAATGCTGCAAAGCAAGATACATCAATAAATTTTGCTCAGAATAAGCAAGATTTAGTTGATGGAGAAATGCTCTTTTACACTGATAAAAAGAAGTTCGTAATTTACTATGGTGGTAAATTTTATGCAGCTTCTTCAGGAGGTAGTACAAGTGAAGGCAGTGGGGTTACAGCAGAAGAATTGCAAGACTTGGCTCTAGACCACATGACATTTGCTTGTGGTGATAAGCAATTTAGAGCTAGATGCAACTCTGATGGTATTTGGACAGTAACTGAATATAAATCAGAGGAAACAGCACCAGGTAGTCCTATAGCTTCATGGGGAGTTTATATAGAGCATTTACTATGTATTAACTCAATATTC
>CAVHSB010000205.1:0-1937 GCA_963638635.1 Flexilinea sp. | reverse complement strand
GGCGAAGGTTCAGAGGATGCTTTAGTTTCACACAACTTTGTTGAGTTAGCAAATGGCTCAACAGAAGATATAAATCTTAAAGGCTTATACCTATTATACACAGATGGCTCAAGAGAGAATGCTTCTGATATAGGTTATATATGGAAAGTATTACCTCTTGAGGGTGTAATAAAAGCTGGCTCTACATTTTTGATTAGAGGAAATCAATGTAATGATATGAAGGCTAGCATGATAAAAGTAGATAGCTCTGATATGGAGTGGGACATAACCTTTAATCAAGGTTGCTCTAGTTTCTACTTATGTGCTGGTACAGGATTCCAAGAGTTACTAGATAATAATACTTTGGGCAATCCTTGGGTATCTAATCAAGTAAAAGCAGGCTATATTGACTCCTGTGGCTTTGGTGAAGGCTCTGTTGGAGAGGGGACAAAACAATTCCTAGTAGATAGTGATTGGAATAAGGCACTCTTTGTAAGATGGTTTATGCTAGAACCAGCAAAGCAAGGTAATAAGAACTATGCTTCTAGACAGACTACAGCTCTTTGGACTTATATAGATTTAGAAAGACAGTCTAATAGAGAAGGTAATAGTATTCAATACTACTATCCTGACTACATGAAAGAGAAGTTTGCTCCCATGGCTTCAACTAAGGGTAAGACATTCTTCACTAATAAAACTACCTTCAACTCAAGACAAGCTAACTATCTTAATACTACATTTGGTATACAAGCTACAGATAATGGTAATGGAGCTACTAGATGTTTTAATTGGGTATCTGTAGGGTACTATGATGAATATGTAGAGATAAGAAAGAAGGGAGCATCAGAATGGACTAAATATTACTCAATAACTGAGAAGGATAGTAACAATAGTACTACCATTAACAAGTTTATAGACCATTATAAGAGACTAAGATGGATGGCTTCTGATGGAACTCTAGTTACTACTCATAAATGTATAGTAAATGGTCTTACAAAAGGTACTTATGAATATAGGGTAGGTAGAGATGATGACCCATACTACACATGTGACCCATTGGAATTTGAAGTATTGGATAATAGTGATGTTACTAGCTTTAGTTATGTTCAAGTGACTGACCAACAAGGCTTCAATTGGGCTGAATATCAAGCTTGGAAAAAGGCAGCAATGATGCTTGCAAGAGAAGAAGATGGTATTCAATTCACAGTAAATACAGGGGATATAACTCAGAGTGGTAACAGAGTCAGTGAGTGGCTTGATTATTATGATGGTAGAAAGCCTTTAAATAACTTGGTGGAAATGTTTACTATAGGCAATAATGACCTTTGTGGTCATAATGCCACAGAGCTTACAGATGGTGAGGATGCAACATCTAAGTATAGTCATATTAATGTTCTAAGATATTTTACCTTTGAACTTGACCCAGACAATACTTATGAAGTTGAGTGGAATGGAACTAAGTACCCTATATACTCTTTATATTCATTCAATTATGGTGACTACCACTTTGTATCTCTCAATTCAGAGATAGCAATAGCATCTAGTAAGATGTATAAAGACTGGAGTAGTAACACCTATGCAGGGGATAGAACATTTGCTGAAGCAGCTAATGCACAGATAGAGGCTTGGTTCACCAAGGATATTCAGAAATGGTCTGGAAAAGATAATCCTACAGATTGTGGAAAGTGCATAGTCTATATGCATGAAATGCCTTTCACTATTGTAACTTATGACTTTATGAAAGGTCAAGGCTCAAGAGCTGGTTCTCACTTAAACACATTGAATGCTAATGGTAATTATAGATTCTCAAGGCTATTTAAGAAGTTTGGTATTAGGTTAGTTATGGGAGGTCACAAGCATACTTATAGTATATCCAAACCTATCTATGATGCTCCTGAGAACTATATTACTTCATCAAATAAAATAGATAGTACTATAGATATTATGGGTTCTATAAC
>CAVHSB010000204.1:0-2478 GCA_963638635.1 Flexilinea sp. | reverse complement strand
GTAGAAGCTGTTTCCACAGCGAAATGGTATGATGTCGATAGCAAGCTTCCTGCACTCGGGGCAGCGGTAGGAATGGTAGTGCACCCTGATCTCTATCCTGTCTATTCCTGTCGAGGCATGCTTGAGGAGCATTGTCTTGTTCTTGTGGATATGCATTCCCTCGTGTCCGCAGTGAGGGCACCTTGAAACCCTGTCCTTAAGACAGTAATCGTAGGTGATTGTCCTATGCTTTGCGGTTGTTTTTATCTCTGGAGATGATAAATATTCCGTTTGGGTACTGTCAATAAATAGCGTTGGTGTGTTATTATCCATGTGGGCGTTTCCTTGTGTAAAATCAATTATAGGAAACTGCCCTTTCTTTTTCTATCTCATATAGCCATTTTCTTCGCTAGGAGCAGATAGAGAAAACCACCACTAAAGATTTTGACCCTTAATTTCTTGCATTCGTTCTTTAAAGCAGCTGAAAATGTCTTAGCTTCCATATTAGCCCCTTAATATGAATTATAAGACACTTTACATTTACTTTACAATCTTTTTTATATAAGTCCTAAGGATTTAGCTAGCTTAGTAGTTCCTGTATAGCTGAATATTGCCTTTTTAAGCTCATAAAAAAGCATTGTCATAGTGCTAAGAAGCATCTCTGTATTATTATCCTTAGGCTCTACGACATAGCTTACATCTGCTTTCTCTCCAGTTGGTGTGAATGCTCTGAGTGACCATTTTGATAGATCATATTGGCTTTCGATTATATCTTCCTGGTCATCAGGAAGACGAGGGAAGAAATCTATTCCTGTAATCTCTTCTACATCGTCGACAGACATAGCAAAGAAGGATAGAGGCTCTGATGAGCCTTCGTTTGGAAGTACAAAGCCAATTGCCTTAATATCTGGATCCTTATAATCAAGTATTACCTTATAGTAGCGTTTAGGAACAGCAACCTTATTCTTTCCTATTGTCTCATATGGGCCATCTGTCAATACTGGACCTGTGACGACATATACCTCATCGTTATCATAGGCCATAGTTCTTACAGCAGCCTCTAGGTCTGCCCATATTCCTCTGTTAAATGATGGTGCTTGTGGTGACATGTTCGATAGGAAGAAGGTATCACTCATAGCCTCGCTTGACCATTTGAAGTCTGCTGCAGGAGCCATGTGGCCTCTGTCATAGCCGCTTCCCTTATAGTCTGCAAGCGTTGCAGAGCCTGTGATTACAGAAGGATCTTCCTTGAAGGAATCCTCTCTTGTGCCTCCTCCGAGCACCTCGTCTTTAGTAAGCTCATAGGCAACCCAGCTAGGCTGCTCAGCATCCTCGTTATATGAGAGCGTATAGCCTGTATGTCGTATTATCTGCTCTCCATCAATAGGTGCTGGAAGCTCTAGATCTGCTATTTTCCCATCAGCTGTCAGACCTACTTCATTCTCTTTTGGGGTTATGAAGCATAGTGCAATGAATAATGCAACCAATACTGCTATGAGTATGATTATCTTAGCGAGAGCCTTCTTTTTTTTCTTGCTTTTCTTTTTTGCCATTATATATTCCTGCTCTTAAAGTAGTCTTTTCCTTTGAGTAAATGCGCAAAGATAAAAAAGATTACAAAAATAAACATAGCCTCAAAAAGCAGAAATAAAGAATTTGTCTCACCCTTATTTATGAATAATGCTTTTGTTGGAAGTGCACTATTTGTGTAGTTGACTATCAATGCAGCATATATGTTATTTGAAAGATGCATCGCTATTGGCATCTCGAAGCCATCTGTGTATAGAGCCAATGCCATAGCAAGGAAGCCCCATAGAAAGTAGTAGATTATAGCAAGCTTGCCATCATTGCTTTTTATTACTTCTGGGTTATTGAGGTGTGGTATTAGAAAGATGAATCCAGAGACTATCGATATTGGAATAAAGGATTTAAATGTCTTTGGAAGCTCATTGTGATAGACAATTCTGGCAGGAAGCGCTCTGAAGAAGATCTCCTCTGAGAGCACTTGCATTGGAGCTAGAATGAGAACTGGTATAACAAATGAGAGCTTTTGCTTTATTGGTGCAGGATCTACTTCGATTGTCTTATATTGCATAAGGGAGAATAGCGTTAGAAGAAAGAAATAGATGATAAAGCTGATAATGCTCAGCTTGTAATCTACTTTATTGCTGTTTATAAGCTTTCTGAGCTTTGTCTTCAATATGAAGTTTGAGCCTAAAAGGAGTGCTAGAAACATGAATATATATGGCGTGAACCTGAATAGCAGCTCCGTAAGTCCAATCCATTTATCACTTCCGAGGCCTTCTATGAGAGTAAGTGAGAGCGCAGCAAGTGGCCCTATGTTCATCCAGCATACCAAGGTAAGCAATATTACCAGAAACGCAAGGATAGTTGAGAATTCATTAGGTTTGTTTTCATTCATTTTTTCAAAATTATCATTTAGTTATTTTGTTGAAAAGACCTTTTTGGGCTAGACTCTATATATGACAGAATATTTGG
>CAVHSB010000203.1:0-2497 GCA_963638635.1 Flexilinea sp. | reverse complement strand
AGTATATGCAGCTATTAAATCTGTACCTCCTGCGTTTACTGCCCCCTGTACTAAAAGCTTCCCTATATAGAGGCTTGATTGATGAAGAGCCGTAACAGAGGATAGTCTTGCGCTATCTCTCAATAGCTTCCTGTTGATATAGCAATCACTTCGCTTGATCAACAGCTCCTTATGGCTTGCAATAAGGTACAATATACAAAAGAGTGAAGATATGCACTCAGATAGGCCTGTCGCAAAGGCAGCACCCTCAATGCCTAGCCCAAGCTTTGCAATAAACAGATAATCCAACAACAAATTAAGAGCAACAGCTGAAAATAGCGCAGCCAATGCTGCATCAGCCTTGCCTATAGAGCGAAGCAGCGCACTATATAGATTATAGAGAAACGCAAAAGGCAGCGCTAAAAGAATGATTCTCAAATAGCTATAAACGCTGCTATATATATCTACAGGTGTCTTTATTGCTTTCAATATCAAAGGCAATATAGCAAGGCCAAGTAAAGCTGTTATAAGAGCTATCGCAAAGCCAAATGAAAGAGATACAAAATGCTCTGAGCGAAAGGACCTAAGATCATCTGCTCCATAGAACCTCGCAAAGAGGACAGATAGCCCTGTGCATGCACCTGCAATAATGAACAAGAAGAGATTCATTACAGCACCACCTACACCTACTGCCGCAAATTCAGCTTCTCCTGCAAAACGTCCCAGCATGAAAGCATCTGCAGTATTATACAGCTGCTGCAATATGTTCCCCATAATAAGAGGAAAAGCTAAAGCTATCATGTGCTTTGGAATAGAGCCTTGAGTCAAATCGCCAGAGTGTACCATAAATCAACATCCTTCATATAGAAGATTGACGATAGCTTAGTCCCTTTATATACTTTGCGTAAAACGAAATTTAAGCAACACAGATTTGCTAAATACGCAAAAATATGGATACAGAAAAACTAAAGGCATTAACGATAGCATTAGAAAAAGGTAGCATTACAAGAGCCGCAGAGACGCTTAACTACACTCCATCTGCTATAAGCAGAATAATTAACTCAATAGAGCTTGAGCTGGGTTTATCCTTGATTATAAGAGAGCACAATGGAATAAGAGCAACAAAGGAATGTGAGGAGCTTCTTCCTCATATCTACGAGCTCCTGCATATTGCCGATGCTATAAAGGAGAGAGCAGATAAGATAAACGGAATAGATAGTGGAACAATAGCTATTGGCAATGCTTATAGTGCCTTCTACACACCTCTATCTAAAATAATCTCTATGTTCCATGATGACTTTCCGAATATTAAGGTAGAGCTTATAAGCGGATATAGCACGGAGCTATTAAAAGCCCTGGAAAACCATCAAATAGATTTCGCTATAATAAGCAAAAGAGAAGGAGAGCATAATTGGCTACCGATTCTTGATGATGAGATGGTTGCGTGGCTCCCTGCAGCAAATAGCTCTAAAGATCAAGGCGCATTCCCAATTGAGGAATATATAAAGGAAGACTATATAGAGACCTTCGCAGGCTCAGATATAGACAACGCCAGAGTGTTTAAAGCAAATGGAATAAGGCCCAATATCAAATTCTCGACACGCGACTCACTTGCAACGTACAAGATGGTAGAGGCCGGACTAGGAGTTACTATGCATAACGCACTTGGAAGCAGAATGTTCAAGGGCAGCGTTATAATGCTTCCTCTAAATCCTCCAGCCTTCGTTGAAATAGGAATAGCAACACTAGATGAGCTATCACCAGCAGCCTCAACCTTCTATTCCTTTCTATATTCTTATCTAGATATACTAAAGGATGTTAAAAAGGCTTACCCGATTGAGTAAGCCTTAGGAAAGAAAATATTAAATACTATTACTCAGCTACCTTAATCTCAATAGAGATTGAAGATTTATATGTTGTAGATGGAAGTGTTTCATCTTTATCCCATTTATAGCTCATTGTTAGAATATCTGCAATTGGGTTAACAGCCATCTTCTTTGCATAAACAAGATTAGATGTATATTTGTTTGAGGCAACTGCTTCTGTATTTACGCTTACAACATCGTCTCTTAGAACAGTTCCCGTTGCAGCATCAGGAACAACATCAGATGTTACAGTAGATTCTTCGAATGTACCTGTAAACTGTGCAGCCTCTATTGTTACATTGAATGTTTCCTCATAACGAGCAATATTTGTCTGCCCAAGTCTGAAGTAAACCTTAATATCCTCTTCAGCTGGGTTTCCTACTTCAAGTGTCTCTGATCCCTTTGCAGAAATTGCAAAATCAGAAGAAGTACTTGCATAGATTTCAAATACTGGAGCAACAGGCTTAACTTCTGCATTAAGTGTGATTGTTGAAGTATATGTATCGAATGTCTCTGCCGCAAATACTGATGCTACAGCTACTGCCATAACCATTAGAATTAATAAAAGCTTTTCTTTTATCCCTTTTTTCTCTTATTATGGAATATCCCCAAATCCATAAAATCTGTTTTTTTCCTTGACTTAAGATGTAATG
>CAVHSB010000202.1:0-2511 GCA_963638635.1 Flexilinea sp. | reverse complement strand
GTTGTAGACTTACCGCTTCCAGATTCACCAACAAGACCATAGGTCTCGCCCTTATAGATCTTAAAGGAGATATCATCAACAGCTTTGACAGTATAAGTGCGGCTCATCTTGAAATATTGCTTAAGATGATTTACTTCAAGTAAGACCTCATTGCTCTTCATAGCGCTTTACCTCCTTCAGCATGTTATCGATCTTGATTCTGAGAGACTCCGGCATCTCAACCTTCGGAGCCTTTGGATGGCATAGCCATGAAGCTACTCTATGCTTTCCGCCAACATTGAACATAGGAGGCTGCTTCTCGAAATCAAGCTCCAATGCATATGGGTTTCTAGCAGCAAAGGCATCGCCCTTAACCTGATTTAAAAGATTGATCGGGTTGCCAGGTATTGCAAACAGACGGCGTGTATTAGTAGAAAGATCAGGCATAGATGACAGCAGGCCCCAGGTATAAGGATGCCTTGGATCATAGAAGATCTCATCTATAGCTCCCTTCTCTACAATACGCCCCGCATACATTACAGCAACATAATCAGCAACCTGTGCAACAACACCAAGGTCATGAGTGATATAGATTACAGATATGTTCTTCTTTTTCTGTATATCCTTAATAAGGTTGATGATTCTTGATTGTATAGTTACATCAAGCGCGGTTGTAGGCTCATCGCATATCAATACATCTGGATCACATGCGAGAGCGATAGCAATAACTACACGCTGTCTCATACCACCAGAGAGCTGATGAGGATATTGCCCGAATCTCTTCTCTGGATCCACTATTCCAACATCATCAAGAAGCTTTATAGCCCTCTCCCTAGCCTCTTCCTTAGACAGATGATAGTGGTCTATCATACCCTCAGTTATCTGCTTTCCTATTGTGATAGTAGGGTTAAGAGATGTCATAGGATCCTGGAAGACCATAGCAATCTTCTTGCCGCAAATAGTCCTTCTTATCTCTGACTCACTCATCTTTGTGATATCCAGAGTCTTAGCCTCATCGCCTTCATGGTATGTAAACTTAATGCTGCCGCCATTGATATGCTGGTTCTTAGCCATAATACCCATAATAGCCTTAGCTGTTACAGACTTACCGCTGCCAGATTCTCCTACAATAGCGATAGTCTCACCCTTATACAGGTCAAGACGAACGCCTCTTATCGCATTCATCGAACCATTGGCTGTATCAAAGGAGATATCGAGATCTCTGATTGAAAGCACTCTTTCTCTTTTCTCTTCACTCATATCACATCTCCTTCATAGTAGGATCGAATGCATCTCTGAGACCATCTGCAAACAGGTTGAAGCTGACCATCAATGTGCCAAGCACGATGATTGGGATTATTACAAGATAAGGATAAGCAAGGAATGACTTATACCCACTTGAAACCAAGGATCCAAGAGAAGCCATAGGAGCTCTGACTCCAAGACCTATGAATGCAAGATAGGACTCTGTGAAGATAGCACTAGGAATACTGAACATACTCATGATTACTACCTGCCCAAGCACATTAGGAACAATCTCGCTGAATATGATATGGAAGTTATTTGAGCCAAGAACACGGGAAGCGAGAACATATTCATCCTCCTTCTGCTTCAATACCTGAGCTCTGCATACACGGCTCATAGGAATCCAGCCAGTAATCATAAGAGTCAAAATGATCGAAATCATGCCAGGCTTCAAGGCAAGCGCAAACAAGGTGATTATAACCAGGCTTGGTATGCCATTGAGAATCTCGACAAAGCGCTGCATAAAGAAGTCTACCTTGCCGCCAAAGTATCCAGAGACGAGACCATATGACATTCCAACGAGAATATCGATAATAACAGCTAAAAGCGCCATCAGCAAAGATATTCTGGTACCGTTCCATAGACGTACAAACATATCACGTCCCATGCTATCTGTTCCAAATAGATAGTAGGTACCATCAGCTATACCAGCCTCAGCATATACATCAACACCATTCTTTGTGCCATCTAGAATACCAAGCTTCTCAAGAACCGGAACCTTAGGAGGAAGATATGCATGATCGATATCTGCATCCTTATAGGTAGAAGAAGAGAAGACAGGAACGAATAGAGATAGCAGCGTTATAATCGCAATAAGCACGAAGCCTACTATTGCGCCCTTATTCTTCTTAAGTCTTGCAAATACATCACTCCAGAAGCCAGTTACCTCATAGGTATCCTTAGCCTCAAAACCCTCAGCTGACTCATTTACAAGCCTGAGCTTCTTAAGCTCATCCTCTGTCAGCTCATAATCTGTAACACTTGTGTATTCACTCATTTCTCACCTCCTGCAACTCTGATTCTTGGATCAATGATTCCATAGAGGATATCTACAACAAGCATGATTGTTATATATAGGAAGCTGTAAACAAGCGCTACAGCAGATATTACATTGTAGTCGTTGTTCGTAACACCTAAGAGCAATAGCTGACCCAGTCCAGGAACACCGAAGATCTGCTCAATAACGACAGAGCCTGTGATTATACCAATAGTAAGAGGAGCTACTAC
>CAVHSB010000201.1:0-2528 GCA_963638635.1 Flexilinea sp. | reverse complement strand
GAGTAATCATATTCTTATCCTTTCTATATACGCTTATTATCTCTGCGATAATCGATACTGCAATCTCCTCTGGTGTGACTGCTCCTATCTTGAGACCAATTGGTGAGTAGACTGTTTCTAGCAGTTCCTCTGAGAAGCCTTCCTCCTTGAGGCTATCTAAGGTAGCTTTTACCTTGCCCCTGCTTCCTATCATTCCTCTATAAGATGCATCGTGCTTTAGAGCATATCTAAGAGATTCTTTATCGTATTTATGACCGTGAGTGAATATGAGGTAGTAGGGTCGTAGAAAGTCATACTCTTCCCTATATATCTCTTCATATGGCTTTGCTATTCTTCTTGCAAGGGGAAATCTCTCTTCGCTTAAGAGTTCTTCTCTTTCATCAAATACAGTGATGGAGAATCCCAGCAGCACTGCTATGTCATATACTGCCTTTGCAACGTGCCCTGCTCCGAATAGCACAAGCTCAGGCTCAGGCTTTATGGTCTCGGTTAAATCTGCTTCAAAGTCATCTTCTGTAGTGCTATAGATGCATTCATCATCTATATATAATGCCTCTAGTGCTCTTTTGAATTCAGTCCTTCTTACAATGTCATGCTTCTTGAGTGCTTCTGATAGTGTCTTTATATAGCTATTCATTTATTATCTCCTCTAATGCCTTTAAGGTAATAGCAATCTCTTCCTTACTCGTAAATGGACCTGGTGATAATCTTAAGGTTCCTCTTGGAAAGGTTCCTAGAGCTCTATGAGCCTCTGGTGCACAATGTAGCCCGACTCTGGTCTCAATGCCATATCGCTCAAATAGCAAGGCTGCAACCTCTGCCTCATCCTTCTCTGTCGATATCGATATTACGCTTGTTCTTCTTTCATTGATAGCTGGGCCATGTATTCTTACTTTAAGTCTTTCAAGTCCTTCATATAGCTCTGCAGTTCTGGCTTTTTCTGTCTCCTCAAGCTCTATGCTGTTCTTCATTTTATAAAGAAGCGCTGTCCTAAGTCCAAGGAGTGCTGGTACATTCTCAGTTCCCGGTGAGAGCCTATCTGGAAGTGTTGATGGAATATCAAGGCTATCGCTATGGCTTCCTGTTCCTCCTGCAATTAATGGATCAATCTTAAATGCAGCTTCTCTTTTAAGTATTAGTCCTCCAGTTCCCATAGGCCCTAATAGGCCTTTATGGCCTGTAAAGCATATTGCCGTTGCGTTTAGCTCCTCTAAATTAGCTTTGTATTGAGCTGCATCTACAAAGAACAGCAGCTTTCTTTTTCTGGCTATTTCCGCAGCTGGAGCTAAATCCTGTATAGCACCGCTTACATTGCTTGCTGCGCTCATGAATATTGCTTTTGCATCATCTGGAAGCTCTGAATTCATGTAGTCTATATATCCATCCTTTGATGGCTTGAGTCTTACAGGTATTGCGCCTATCTGAAGTAGTGGCCTCATTACTGCATTGTGCTCATATGGTGAGACTATTACCTTATCTCCCTTTTTCAGAAATCCCTTGATGGCCCAATTTATAGCCTCTGTCACATTCCTTGTAAAGGCTATGGCATCTCTGTCATTTGAGCCATAATATGAGGCAATTAATGCTCTCAGATCATCTAGCTTCTCCTCCTCGCTCCAGGCTCTGTCGCTTTCAGTTCTAGATAGATTTATAGCCTTATCTATTGCTTCTTTGACGCAAGATGAGACTCCAGGTGCCTTTGGAAAGGACGTTGCAGCGTTATCCATGTAGATTCTTTTCATAACCAATAGTGTACCAATAATTCATTTATATATCCATTGTATTCTATAAAAACTAATGGTATCATCAATTTCAGAGGGTAATTATGAAAATAAACAAAGAAAAGACCTGGATTATTGCTTCCGGCGTAATTCTAGGCTTAGTGGCAGTTATGCTGACACTATTCGGAAATCCTAAGAATATGGGATTTTGTATTGCTTGCTTTTTGCGTGATACTGCAGGTGGCCTGCATCTTCATACAGCTGCAGTTGTAGAATATGTTAGACCTGAGATTATAGGCATCGTGCTTGGATCCTTTGTGCTAAGTGTGCTTACAAAGAACTTCAGAGCCCGTGGCGGCTCAGCTCCTGTTACAAGATTCTCTCTTGGCTTTATGGTAATGATAGGTGCTCTTGTCTTCCTAGGATGTCCTTTCCGTCTTATCCTAAGGCTTGCAGGTGGCGATGCCAATGCTATTATCGGGCTTATTGGCTTTGCACTTGGAATTGCTGTTGGCTGTGTATTCTTGACAAAAGGCTTCTCTCTTGGAAGAAGCAAGAATGAGAAGAGTGCTGAAGGTGTTGTATTCCCTTCTATCAACATTCTGCTTCTTGTTGTATTGCTTGCTGCTCCTTCTCTTTTCCTATTCAGTGAGAAGGGTCCAGGTAGCATGCATGCACCATTTGCTCTATCTCTGGTTGTAGGTGTTCTTGTTGGATGCATAGCAGAGAATTCAAGATTCTGCATGGTTGGCGGTATTAGAGATAGCATTCTCATCCATGACTTTACATTGCTCTATGGCTTTGTCG
>CAVHSB010000200.1:2079-2545 GCA_963638635.1 Flexilinea sp. | reverse complement strand
CCCATATAGCTATCGCTGTCCATTTGGACTTGGCGGCGAGGCTGGCGTAAAGGCTGCTTGTGCATATTTTGAAAGAATGCTCAAGGATCCGGAGAGCGGCGTTACAAAGCCTGCTGCTGTTATTCTTGAGCCAATTCAAGGCGAGGGGGGAGTCGTTCCAGCTCCGATTGAGTTCCTGCAGTGCGTAAGACGTGTGACTAAGGAGCTTGGTATTCCTATGATCTGCGACGAAATTCAATGCGGCATGGGCAGAAGCGGTAAGCTTTTTGCATTTGAATATGCAGATATTACTCCAGACGTTATTCTTATTTCTAAGGCTATTGGCGGCTCACAGCCTCTTGCGATAGTTGTTTATAACAAGGAGCTTGATAAGTGGAATGCCGGTGCTCATGCTGGTACCTTTAGAGGCAATCAGCTTGCTATGGCTGCAGGTACTATTCTTCTTGAAAGAGTTTCTGATCCAGCA
>CAVHSB010000200.1:0-1972 GCA_963638635.1 Flexilinea sp. | reverse complement strand
CCAGCATTCTTAAGTGATGTTGTCAGAAAGGGAAATATCATAAGAGAGAGAATCGAGAAGCTTCAGAGAGAAGTAAAGATCATTGGCGATATCAGAGGCAAGGGCTTGATGCTTGGTGTTGAGTTCATTAATCCAAATGGTCCTGTTGATGTGATGAATCATCCGCTTCCATCAGGGGAGATTGCAGCTAAGGTACAGAAGCTTTGCTTTGAGAATAGGCTCATTATGGAGAAGGGCGGCAGAGATGGATCTGTTATGAGATGCCTTTGTGCCCTTAACGTTAAGGATGATGAGATTGCATTCATGCTTGATGTATTTGAAAAGGTAGTCAAAGAGGTAAATGCCAGTGTCTGATGCTCCATTTGTCTTAGGTGATAGCAACGAAGCAAAAGAAGCTTTTAAGATGATGATAGAACGTGCCGAGGATATTATTCTCGGCTCTGCTTCTGATAATAAGGCTTATTCAGGCCTTACACCCTATGCTCTCAGAGAGAAAATCCGAAGCTTAGGCTTCTTTCCGGAGCATGGTATAGGCTTTGATGGGGTAATGAACCTAGTTGAGAGTGATATAGCTCCATCTATGCTTAAGACTTGGTCGACTAATTATATGCCTCACCTTCATAGTCCTGCGCTCATTGAGTCTATAGCAACCTCTCTTATCATAAATGCCTTCAATGACAGCATGGATAGCTGGGATCAGGGACCTGCTGCAACAGAGATAGAGACTTTGGTAATTGATGGCCTGTTGAATCTGTTTGGATTCGATGCTGTTAAGGGAGATGGGGTATTCACAAGCGGAGGAAGTCAATCCAATATCTCTGCAATTACTGCTGCTAGAGATAAATATGCATCAAGGTATCTATATTGGGATGTTAAAAAGGAAGGGCTACCACCTTCATATGATAAGCTTGTCCTTTATACATCCTCTATTTCGCATTTCTCAATGGAGAAGGGTGCTCATATGCTCGGCCTTGGCTATAAGAGTGTAAGAAAGCTTCCTGTTGATGATAAGGCAAAAGTAGATATAAAGGCATTCAGGGCGATGGTTGAGAGTGATATCAAAAATGGATATCTTCCATTCCTTGCAGTTGCGACTATTGGCACTACAGACTTTGGCTCCATTGATGATATCAAAGCTATGCGTGAAATTTGTGATATGTATCATATGCACCTTCATGCAGATGCCGCTTATGGATCTGGTGCCATTCTATCTTCTCTGTACAGAGATAGACTTGGAGAACTCTCTCTTGCTGATTCTATAACAGTGGATTTTCATAAGATGTTCTTGCTGCCAATCTCTTGCTCTACGGTTCTAGTAAAGGATAAGAGTGATTTGGAGTGCTTTGAGCTTCATGCTGATTATCTCAATAGAGAAGAGGATGAAGAAGATGGCTTTGTTAACCTTGTTGGAAAGTCTCTCCAGACTACACGTGCATTTGATGCTCTAAAGGTATTTGTCTCATTTCAGATGAGAGGACGTGATGGCTATGGAAAGATAATCGATAAAGTCATAGATAATGCTTCTTATTTCTATGGTCTATTAGAGAAGGATAGTTCTTTCTACGCTCCTGTAAAGCCAGAGCTCTCAAGTGTAGTATTTGCGCTTGAAAAGAGTGATGAAGTAAATAAAAGAGTCAGACGTTACTTGATGGAAGAAGGCACTATAATTGGCCAGACAGTCTACAAAGATAGAGTAATGTTAAAATTCACATTACTGAATCCAGCTCTTTGTCATAAAGATATAGATAAGCTTCTAAAACACATAAAAGAGCTTGGAGAAGAGCTCTAAGCTATGTCCCTCATCTTAATTGAGGGATTATTTTAGTGTAGTATAATAATTAAAACCATAACTAATATTCTGAATTCGGATTTATGTAGTTACTATAATAACTATTCTTCGGGAAGCATATGCTGGTATCATCTTTGCAGATGAGATCAAGCAGGAGCAGGAGACAAGGCTCGTACAAGCCCA
>CAVHSB010000199.1:0-2561 GCA_963638635.1 Flexilinea sp. | reverse complement strand
ATCTTGATATGATTGCAAATACTGTAGTTACTAGAGATGTAATTGATAGATATTCAATAAAGAATGAGGCATTATTCAAAGCTGTGATAGAGTTTTTGTGCTCTTCTATAGGATCTCTTGTCTCAGCCTCAAAGATTGCAAATACACTCAAAAGCAATGGCTTTAGTCATGTAGATAATGAAACGATAAGTAGATACTTAAGCTATATCTGTGATTCATTTCTTTTTTATAAGGTTCAACGATATGATATTAAAGGAAAAGAATATCTTAAGACACTCAACAAGTATTATGTTGCTGATTTAGGTATTAGAAATGCAATTATAAATTATCGACAGATTGAGATAACTCATTTAATAGAGAATTTAGTTTACATTGAGCTATTGAGGCGTGGCTATATAGTTGATATTGGTAAAAACAGAGAAAAAGAAATAGACTTTATTGCAAATGAGCTTGGTGGTAAAAGATATTATATTCAAGTTTCATATTCTGTATTGGATGAAAAAACGAAGAAAAGAGAGCTTTCAGCTTTTTCATTGCTCGATGATGGCTTTAAGAAGATTCTTATAACAATGGACTATACTCCCCTTACAATTCTTGAGAATGGATATTGCATGATTAATCTCCTGGATTTTCTCCTTGATGAGAATGCGTTAGAGAAGGCATAAACGCAAAAAAATATTTATTTTGAAGTTTTGCGTTTTAGATAACATTTATCAAATATAAAAAGTCTCCTTTGCTAATGCTTAGGAGACTTCGTTTGTTCTTTGAACCTAACTAGTGTGAGAAGTTATGCTCTGTAATAGCAGTGGTATTCTCATTAGCCTTTTTAATTAGCTCATCATAGTCCTTGAGGTTATAGCTTTCATTATATGGTGTCTCAAGCTTTCCTTCGTTGATAAGCTTTATGATTTCAGCTCTTCTAGGATCATCCTTGCATAGATCTACTCCTACAATCTTCCAGTTGTTATCTACTGTTGGAGAGACAGGAGAATTCTCATTGAAGTATTTAACGATCATATCTCTTATTGAGTTAGAAGATTCCCATTCCTTCTTCTCTTTAGCCATGCCCTGAGCACGCAAAGCTGAAGAATAACGATAATTGTTTACAGCAACCTTGAGGATCATATCATCTGTTAGAGGCTGTCCCTTGAATATAACATTCTTGATTCTTGAGCCAGCTGGCTGAGATAGATCAATCTCATAGTCTACTCCATAGAACATATCATAAAGGTATCCAGGGTGATCTGCATCAAATGAGATGTTGATATCGCCTTCCTTCCATTGATTGTAGCAGGCAGCTGCCCATTCCATGTAGTTCTTAATCTCCTTACCTGTCATTGGAACACGGTATAGAGTGTTGTCGAACTTATATATATCGAAGATATTACCATATGTTATATCTCCCTTTGGAAGATCTGAGGTATCCTTAAAGAGCGCGCATGCTGAGATATCTGCACCAGATTCCTTAAGCTGAATCATATTGATAAGATCCATTACAGGTGTATCTCTTAGCTTTCCTTCAGGAAGTCCGGCAATCTCATTCTCTGGCTGGAACTTAGCTGTTGTTGTACCAAGTGGAGCACCCTTCTCTCCATCCTCGCCTACACCAGCTACGAAATTAACAGCCTTCTCATGAAGCTCCTTTACTACAGGTATATCTCTGAGCTCAGTATTTGGAGCTGTATCCTTCATGTCGATTACATCATAGGATGAAGCAACGATGTTATTCTCATCATCAAGAGTTAGAACTACCTTTGCGATATCCCTTCCGCTGTTTCTAACGCCAACAACCGGCTTATCATTATAGGTCTCTTTAACTACAACATGGTTATGTGCAACCTGTAGTACATCAACTTCAGGATTTACCTCAAGAATCTTCAGACCAGAGTCAGAGCCGCCATCTTCGTCAAACTCGCCGTATGTTCCCATATGAGCAGATACGATTATGATATCTACATCCTTTGGAAGCTTAGCAATCTCAGCCTGTACAGCATATGGAGCACTTTCGAATGTGCATTCGTCGATGCCTTCCTTTGTTCCATCCCAGATTGGGATATCTGGAGTTGTAACACCTATGATAGCAATCTTTACGCCATTCCTTTCAACAATGGCAGTACCTGCACCTGTTACATAGTTTCCATTCTTATCTTTTGTGTTTGCAGAAAGAACAGGGAATTCAGCCTTGCTGATGATTTCCTTCATTGTCTTTATGCCCCAGTTGAACTCATGGTTGCCAAGAGTCATTGCATCATACTTCATGTAGTTCATAGCTGCGATAACTGGATGAAGCTTTTCAGGCTCTTTGTTTGCAAGGTCATCTGTCATGATTGTTCCCTGTATATCGTCACCAGCGTCGATGAGAACAAGATCAGGATGAGTCTCTCTTTCGCTCTTTATATAAGAATAGAGACGAGTCATTCCATTATTTGCCGACTCCTTTCCATCCTCATAGGAGAAGCCCCAGACATTACCATGCATATCGGAGGTGCATAGGATTTCAAGTTCGTACAAAGAACCCTTTTCCCTTTTTACCTTTTCCTCCTCTGTCTTCTCTGTTGAAG
>CAVHSB010000198.1:655-2572 GCA_963638635.1 Flexilinea sp. | reverse complement strand
CATTACTTGTAAAACCTATAAGAAAGCTGTATAACCAAGACAGGAGTGCTTCAAAAGAGCAGTTTTACAGACAGATGTCTTATCTTTATTTTATGATAGACCCAAGGAGTACCTACTCCTATATCCTCAATGAGGAGGAGAGGGCAAAGACCATTATAGAGCAGGAAGGTCTTGACAAGGACTTCAAGCCTTCACCCTTACTGCAAGAAGCTATGGAGGTGTATAAAAAGCATACCATTACTCCCTCACAAGAGTTGCTTAATGCAGCCCTTGTAGCTGCCCATACTGTAAGTGATTTCCTCAAGAGACCAGACATACTGACAGATGTAGATGACAAAGGTAAACCAAAGTACCAAATATCATCCATTACTACTGCCTTAAAGAATGTAGAGGGCATTGTAGCTTCCTTGCAGAATTTGCAGAAGAAAGTGGAGAGTGAGCTTACTGAGCAAAGCAAGGCAAGGGGAAGCCAAGAACTGACAATATTTGATATGGCAGATTAGTATGAAAGCAGAGATATGGTCAGGAGCAGTGTCAATAGACATGTTCCATGCAGAAGTGGCCTTTATCATCACTACCTCAAAGGCATACCTGTACAATGATATTGAAAGTGTATTGAAGGATGACTTGGGAATGAAAGAGAATGTAGCTAATGGTTTTTCCAAGGAGATAAGAAAAATACTTGATGATGAGGAAGATATACTTTCTCCAGGGTTGACATTGGATATTCCCTCTTGTGTGGGAGGTAGAGGTGTTTTTGTCATTTTCAACGGTACTCCAAAGACATTGAAGGAAGGTGTAATCATACATGAACTGCACCATGCTACAAGGCATATATGCAGGGACAGAGGGGTGGATGATGATGAGACAGAAGCCTATATGCAGGAGTATCTGTATGAACAGCTCAAGGAGCAGATTGCCAGTTTGGGCAAAGAAAAGAAAGAAAAGAAGAAGTAAATACTTGTAGCATATACAGGTTTATGCTAACTTTGTGAAAAAAGGAATGATATGAAGAAACTATTATATTTTAGTCTTTTACTCTTCATGGGGATAGGTTGTACACCTAAAGGAACTCAGGAGGAGAAAGAGGGATTGGAGGGTACTTTTGTCTATGTAGACCTTGACAGTATAGAAACAAATTCTGCTTATATAGATTCTATTATATGGGAAGGCAAGGTAGCAGAAGTAGCAATGTATGGAGATACTGCCATTGCTAAATATGTGTGGGAACATGGCAGACCAGATACCATGCAATATATGGTTATGTCTAGAGAAGAGGCAATAGAGTGGTTAAACAGAGGTAAAAATAAAAGGAAATAGGTATGCCAATTATAGACGATTCATTAATTTCCCAGTATGTCAGAGCTATCGAAAACCCTGATAGTATTGGATATAGAGATGGCAAGTGGTATAAATCTGGCTTACAAGGCCATGATACTAATAATAGAGGTTTTGGAATAGATGTAGTGGAGAATAAGGATGCCAGAGCACTTACTCAAGGCAGGAAAGGCCAATGGTTGTCAGAAGATGAAGAAAGAAGATTAAGGCTTAAACACTTGGATTATATTAATGAAGCACTTGACAAGAATACCCCTTGGTCAATATTGAGAAACCAACCTTCTGAAGAAGCAAAAGCAATGGCATTAGGAATGCTGTATAGAGGTGACTCTGTGATGCAAAACCCTAAAGTAAGAGAAGCCTACCTTTCAGGTTCAGATGAAAAGATGAAGAAGGCAGTATCTGATTATTATACTAATGAGAATCCTCATAAGGAGAGGGCTGCCAACCACAACAAATTCTTTAGTACAAAAAGGAATGTAGAAGCAAGGGCTGAGGAAGACCCTTATAAGTACATTAGAAAACAAGAACTATGGAAGCCCAAAAGCTTTGCAGAATATCAGTATAAACCCAATGCCA
>CAVHSB010000198.1:0-645 GCA_963638635.1 Flexilinea sp. | reverse complement strand
GTTTAGAGGATGATTATTGGAATTTCTTGCCCATGAAGGATAAAGCAGAAATGATAAAGGTAGCCATAGGCAATGGCATTACTACTCTGCCTGAGATAAGGGAAGCATACAACAAGTTTGCCAAAGGTGGCAGGATGAAAGGCTGGACTATGGAAGATGAAGCAGGCTATAGATATTGGAGAAGCAGACTGCCAAAGAACCTTAGGGACACCAATGACAATGACTATGACATGAGGGCAGCCTATAAAACTGGTATGCAGCCAGAGTGGAGTGAGGAAGACAAGTCATACCATTTGGGTACAAGAGACCCTCAGAGTGGCAGGATATTGAAATCTCCTCATCATCCTACTTTCCTCAAAGGGCTGCTTGCTGATGCTTCACTGGGCTACTATTCCACAATGGACAGCAAAGGAAACATCTATACAGAGACATGGCCAGGAAATACCCTTTATGAAAAAGAAGGGATAGATGTGCCTTTCAAGGCTTATGGTGGAAATCTGTTTGGTGCAGGAGGAAAGAAAGACAGTAGAGGCAGCAATGCTGAAAGGGCAATGTCCTACCTTATGGGCAGAGGAATGAGCAATATAGGTGCTGCTGCCATAGTGGGTACACTGCAAGCAGAAAGCAGTCTAGACCCTACAATAC
>CAVHSB010000197.1:0-2581 GCA_963638635.1 Flexilinea sp. | reverse complement strand
CTTTTTGCAACCTCATCCTTTTGGGAAGGTGTTGACGTACCAGGCGATACACTCAGGCTTTTGATAATAGTTAAGCTGCCATTTGAGACTCCAAGTGCTCCAATATTGAGAGCGCGTGTAGATAATATGAAAAATGATGGAGATAATCCATTTATGTCTATATATCTTCCTGAAACTACGATAAAACTTAAGCAGGGAATAGGTAGACTAATAAGAAGCGAAAATGACAAAGGTGTTGTTTTGATTCTTGATAACAGGATATTATCTAAATCATATGGAAGAGTCATGATAGCTTCTCTTCCTGAGGGATATATCCCCGAGGATACTGTTCTTGAGAACATTCCTGACAAGATTGAAAGATTTCTCTATTAAGAGGCTTATATGGAAAATAAGATAAAAACCAAATTCTCTTCAAAGGGGCTTTTAGCTCTGATACTAGCTGTATTTCCATCCTTGGTATTTCACTATCCTCTATTCAATCTTTCTAGAGATATATTATCTATCATTGCAATTATGTCCTTGATGTATTTAGTATGCTCAATGGCATTTGTAAGAAACTACAAAGAGCCTGAGCTGAATAATAAGAGCAGGATATTTTCTCTATCATGCATATTCTATGGGCTCTATTTCCTTTTGATGGTTCTATATGGAATTAAGAGAGCCGGTGTAATCACTGCAATAGTGGCTCATGGCTTTGCTTTCCTGTTCCTTATCTTCTTCTCTATTGATAGAAGGAATTGGCTTTCTTTAAGTGCCTCTATTCTTTCTATGGCAATCTTTATTGTTAGAGAGTCTCTTATAGCAGGAAATATTCTATGAGAACATATTTCCGTATTGGATTTCCTCAATATGGTAAGAGCTCTGTTTTCAGGGATAAGGTTGAGATAGTAATCGACAGGAACGGAAGAGTATTAGGTGCAACCAATAGGGATAGGCTCACAGCTTTAACTCTGCCAAATTCTGCTGAAGAGCTTTCGCTTACAGAGGTGTATAAGGAAGCCTTCAAGGATACAAAAAATCTTGAGGCGATAATAATTGAGAATGGTATAGAAGAGATAGGGGAGAGTGCTTTCAGAGGCTGCTCTGGACTTAGAAGCGTTAAGCTTTCTGAGAGCATATACAAAATAGGGAAGGGGGCATTTGAGAATTGTCTCTCTCTTAGTGAGATAGAGCTTAGAGAAGGGCTTGAAGAGATAGAATCAAAAGCTTTTTATGGTGACATTAAGCTAAAGTGCTTAAAGCTCCCCAAAAGCGTCAGAAAAATAGGTGCTATGGCTTTTGCTTTAACTCATTCACTTCAATATATTGTTATTCCAGAAGGTGTTGAAGAGCTAAGTGAAGGGCTCTTCATGGATAGCGGTATTGAGAAGATAGAACTTCCATCGACTTTGAAAAGAATAAGCTCTGCATCCTTTTCAAGAGCCACTAGGCTTTCAGAGATATATTACAATGGATCACTAGATGGCTTCAGAAGGATTTCCTTTGGTCTTCATTGGAATTATGGACTCAGAGAAGATATCGCACTTTATCTCAAGGCAAGTGATGGAAGCTACTACAATGCTTTTGGAAAAAAAGAAGAGAAGAATGCCAAAAGCGATAGCAGGATATCTGATGCGCTTAAGCTTTTGGGCCTCAATGAAAATGCAACAAGAAAGGATGTAGAGAGAGCATTCAGAGAAAAGGCCAAGAAATTCCATCCCGATATGATCTCATCAATGAATTTAGATCCTGAGTTTATTGAATTTGCAGCTTCTAAATTCAGAGAGCTTCAAGAGGCTGAGGAGCTGCTTTTAAAAGAAATGGGAGGCTAGCCTCCCAATTGTTATTTGATGATTGCCAGGATATCCTGAGCATTGATGATAAGATACTCATCAGAGCCATCTTTGTATTGAGTTCCTGCATATTTATCATGAAGAACCTCATCACCGACTTTAACCTTGATATTCTCGTCATCGCCTACAGCAACTACTGTAGCAATCTGTGTCTTTTCCTGAGCTGTCTGTGGAATGAACAGGCCGCTTGCTGTCTTCTCTTCTGAAGCTTTTGCTTTAAGAAGGACTCTCTCACCAAGTGGAATGATTGTCATATATTCACCTCGAATAATATTTTTTGTTTGTCATATCGACTCTACAAAATATACATAAGTTATAATCAAACGGCAAGATATTCTTTCAAACTCTCTATGATTGCCTGTGCTTTTGATATGCCGCTCTCATAGCAAGCCTTGAGCTTTGCCTCGTCCTTTTCAGTATGGCTGACATCCAGGCTCCTGTCAGGAGCTATTACAAATATTTTATGCGCCTTGAAATCTTCAAGGATTTCATCTCTTTCTCTGTTATATAAAGAGGTTCTTTCCTTCATTGCATTTGCTATGCCCTTCATATTCCCATGATATAGAAGTGAGCATATAGATGCAGCTCTGCTATCCTTCTTTATGTAATCTAATGGCTGAGTAAGTATTACCACTATCTTATTGAAGCCCTGCATTTTAGCGTAGTGATATGGAATTGGATCAGATATTCCTCCATCTAGATATTTTCTGCCATCAATCCTCACCGCCTTAGATACTATAGTCATAGAT
>CAVHSB010000196.1:0-2595 GCA_963638635.1 Flexilinea sp. | reverse complement strand
GACCTCAATAGAGAATCATCTGCACGTATCGACAGAGTAAATCAGCTCTTGATTAACGAACTCTCCAACACAATTTTCCATAAAGGAAAGCTCACTGAAAATAACTTCAGAAGAAACTTTGAAGAGCTTAAGAACAAATACTCTACTACTCTCGGAGAAGAGACTATTACCGATGCGGACAGAGCTAAAGTCGGATTCAAAGTTGATGAATACGTACAGAACAGAAAGACGGTCAGGAAATTCACTGTCGATGAAAATTCTGATTCGGGCCTCAAGAATATCGTCAAATTCGTAGCCGACATTGAAGAGCAAATCCACGAGAAGGACGAAAAGATTGATGCTATTGAAGGATACATCGACAATAAAGGACACTTTGTTGATGGTTATATTCAGAAAAACGAAGACAGAATTGCTGGTCTAGATAGAACCATTGCAAATCTTAGAGAACAGATTAACATCCTTCGAAGTGCACCAAATATTAAGAACGGTGGGCTCATGATGGAGGAAGATAGGCATAAGCAGATATCAGCCCTCGAAGCCAAGATTGAACACCATCTCGAAGTTCAGGATAAACTAAGAGAAACTAATGAGAATCATAAAGAGAAGGTCTTGAAACTCTATAGCGAGATTAATTCCCTTATGCAGGTTGGAGAAAGACCTAACGAGAACATGGGAAAATACAATACACAGGAATTACTGGGTATCTACATGTACATTCGTCAGGAAGGTGCAATTAATAGGATGATTTATAACCCTATCCGAAGTGATGAATCAGCCAGCAGTACAACTAATAACCTTTCTCTCGGGAACCTTATCTGGGTTGTCAAACAGTTTGAAGACCCGAACGGACAGTATGCTCCTCTCAAGAGGGTAGCAGACGAATTGACGAAGATTGAGTCTGAGAAGTTCGAACAGGTTAGGGATGTCAGATACTTCATGACAGAGGGGGAAGACTGGATACAGCCCGAGAAGTATTACTTCACATTTATGTCAGACAACAGCGAGGTGTTCGATTACGGTAAGGAACTTGATTTAGGCATGTTTGACCATCCGGCAGAGGCTAATCCCTCGGCAGAGTCTATCAATGCAAAACCTGGGGATAGAATGACAAAGGAGAGACACGCCAACAGTAATGGCCTTAACCTAGATGTTCTTGACTTTGCCCACACTTCAATCTACCAGCAGGAATACTACATTAACATGGCTAAGACTATTAAGAACCTCAAGAGCCTCATTTCAGATAAAGACTTCCAAGCAGGTATGAAGCAGGCATACGGAAGAACTAAGGGTATAGAGAATCTCAAGAACCTAAGCCAGTATATTAACCAGCTTGGTAACACACGTAACGATATCAACATGGACCCACTGAGTAAGATTCAGAGATACCTCACAGCTACTACAGCTTCGGGTGCTATGGCGTTTAGACTCTCCTCTGTTCTTCAACAGTTTCCAACAATGCTCATGGTGCTCAGAGAGAAGAATATCGGGCTTAGAGGAATGATAAGTGCTCTTCACAAAGCAATCATCGATAAAGACACTATCTATGGTTACTCTCCACAGCTGAAAGAGATTTCAGAGACATCTGTAGCTTACATCAGACAGTCTAGAGATGTTGGGTTGTTCTTCAACAACTACACTCTCTCTAAGGCTATATCGGCTACACAGGATGCGGGCTTATACCTATTGGATAAAGCCAATGGATATATAGCAAATGCAATGTGGTACGCATATTTCGAAGGTGTAAAACAAGAAAACATAGATAAAGGTATCGGTCAAAGCATGAGTGATGCAGATTTTATGCAACTCTGTGCAAATGAAGCTACCCAGAGGGTATTAGATATTACGCCGACACAGCAAGCAAAGGATAACGCCGTTATCTACTCTAACAAGAATGTCTTCGTCAAGGACCTTCTTCTCTTCACAAAACAGACTTCTAAGATGTTGGACATCATGGGAGTTTCGTGGGAGAACAGAGATATAGCAATGGATAAACTCGCTAAGATGATTGCTATCTCAATTGCGACTATTATCCTTAACTCTATTATCAGCGGTAAGCTTTTTGAAAAGTCCAAGGACGATGATGACGACGAAGCTAAGATAAATATGTTGAGAAATATTCCTGTTGCCATTATTTCAGGCGCGGTAGACCTTCTTCCTGTCGGCAGTGATATATTCAGCAATGACAAGTATATGGCTACCGATATTGGAAGCGATACTAAGAATCTTATCAAGGTCATTAGGAAAGACAAAGATGAAAGGACGGAACACCAGATGGCTAATGCTTGGGCAAACCTTCTTACTGATATAGCCGGCAACATTGGATTGCCGGGAACGGAAACAAGAAGCGTCTACAGGGCATTCAGAGACAAGAGCGTAGGATATCTCTATAACACCAACTATGGTGAGTTATTCAAGAAGGAGGATTAATGAGCAGTAGAATAACAATGCAGAACAATATTGTTACTGCAAAGAAGTTTGTTCAGCTAGGAAGTGACGGGGACATCTCAATGAAGAGAAGACTTGCAGATGTCCTCTCCAGCTATGAAGAATTAAATAACAAGTTCAGTGTAAAAGAAGTTCAGGATATGTTATTTG
>CAVHSB010000195.1:0-2600 GCA_963638635.1 Flexilinea sp. | reverse complement strand
GCTTGTGTTGGGTCATGGAGAACTTAGACGTTCAGAAGAAAGTAGCAATGGCTTAGAGAATGATGATTACTGGGATAAGAACTATCCTGGTAAGAAAGGACAATGGGCTGATGTAAACCAATGGTAAATATGGCTAGAGAAGGTACTTGTTTTAAGTACCTTTTTTAGTTTGACTTAGTAAAACTATTAACAAAAACTTTGGCACCTAATACTTTTATATCTTTGCAGCAAAGAAGAACATAAACCAAAGAGAAGTAAAAAGTATGGAAGAATTAAGTTTTGATAATATCTTAGGTGAGCAGGAGATAGAGACTCTATTCACTGACCCTAATGATGATGTGCAGGAAGAGCACAAAGAAACAGAGGAGGAAGAGAATGATACTCCTCCTAAGAAAGAGAATGAAAAAGATAATACTACTGAGGAGATTGACCCTGAGACAATGTTTGAGGATGATACTCCAGAGAGCGTAGGTAGTGGAAAGAAGAATACAGAAGGTAAGGGTGAGGATACTACCACTGAAGAGGATTCAGATGGCACTTCTCCAAATGACAACTTCTACTCTTCCATTGCCAATGCCTGTGCAGTGGATGGTATCTTCCCTAACCTTGATGATGAGACTATTAAGAAAGCCACTGATGCGGAGTCTTTCAGTAACTTGATTGAGGCAGAGATTAATGCTAGGCTTGATGAAAAACAGCAGAGAATCTCAAAGGCTTTGGAGAATGGTGTAGAGCCTACTGACATTAGGAATTATGAGACTACCCTTAACTACATTAACACTATTACTGATGCAGCTATTGCAGAGGAAAGTGAAAAGGGTGAAAAGCTTAGGTCTAGACTTATCTATCAAGATTTCCTTAACAAGGGAATGACTCCAGAAAAAGCTGAGAAATTCACTAAAAGGTCTATTGATGCAGGTACTGATGTTGAGGATGCAAAGGAAGCATTGATTAGCAATAAGGAGTTCTTTAGTAATGAATATAATAAGATGCTCCAAGAGGCTCAACAACAGGCAGATGAAGAGAAGGCTGAGAGGGCACAGCAAGCTAAACTGTTGGAATCTTCACTTATGAAGGATAAGCAGTTGTTTGGTGATATGGAGATTAGCAAGGATATTCGTAAGAAAGCCTATGATGTGGTTTCCAAGCCAACTTATAAAGACCCTGAAACTGGTCAGTATCTTACTGCTATTCAGAAGTATGAGGCAGAACATAGGGCGGATTTTCTTAAGTACACAGGTCTCATGTTTGCAATGACCAATGGCTTTAAGGACTTTGATTCCTTTGCTAAAGGTAAGGTTAAGAAAGAAATGAAAAAAGGTCTTAGAGAACTTGAACAGACCCTAAACAATACTAGGAGAAATAATGATGGTAGCCTTAGGATGGTAACTAACCAAAAGGAAGACCCAGATTCTTTCATTAGTAGGGGAATGAAGCTTGATTTGTAAGACCATTTAGATAGAGAAACACAAAGAATAATAACGTATAATTTTTAATAAAATGGCTGGAAAATTAAGTAAATTTCAGAAGCAGACTTTCAATCACTGGAAGGGTACTACTAAGAGTAACCACCTTGGCAGTATCTTCCAGTTGCAGCCACAGAAGGCTACTTCTTTGATGGTGCAGCTTCTTGCTTGGTACAGAGGTAAGACCCTTGATACTTTCCTCTCACAATTTCCTGTTAAGACTTTTGACAGTGATGATGAGTATACATGGGACATCATTGGTAGTGCTATGAGAAACATTCCTCTTGTAGAGGCTCGTGATACTGATGGCAATGTTGTAGAGTCTGGTGGTAACAATGTAGGTGTTAATGGTGAACCTTTCTATCTTGTGTTTGCTGAGGATTGGTTTGCAGATGGAGAAGTAGTTGCTGGAGAACGCAATGAAATTTATCCCATCAGGATTCTTGCTAATGGTAGGAATGAAGGTACTAATACCGTGTACAAAGTAGAACTAATGGGTGGCATCACCACAGGTATTCCTGCTGAGGAATTGATTGCAGGTAAGCGTTTCTCTGTAGAGTATGCTCCAGTGGAGAAAGACTTCTCTAGGAAAGTTGGTGATAGACTGTCTTATGTCACCTTGCAGTTAATGGCTGCATAAAAAATTGGGCAAAATCGGTGGAGTTATCCTAGAGAGGGTATAATACCGAGCTAACCTATTTTCCTAAACAGAAATAGGTAGTGTAGAGAGTAGAACATGAGGATAAGATAATTATTCAAAGACATGAAAGGATATATATATAAGATTACCAATAAGGTAAATGGATTGTCCTATATAGGACAGACTAGATATACAGTAGAATTTAGGTGGAGACAACATCAGCATAAGCATGATGGATGTTATTTTCATAATGCTATTCAAAAATATGGAGCTGAAAATTTTACTGTAGAAACATTAGAAGAATGTGAAGTATCTCAACTAGACAGTAGGGAAATCTACTATATTGCTAAGTATAATACTTTTGAAAAGGGTTATAATTTAACAATAGGTGGAGGAGGTAAGAGAATGATTGTTTCCAACAACCAATATGAGGAGATAAAAGAACTCTATTTGTCTGGGTTTAGTAGTAATAAAATTGCTACATTATATGGAGT
>CAVHSB010000194.1:0-2627 GCA_963638635.1 Flexilinea sp. | reverse complement strand
TCTTAATTCCACTATAATTACCCTTCTAGCATTATATCATAGAATAACTTCAAAGCTATTTATAGACATTCTCAAATTCTCTATAATAGCCCTATGTATTCCTTTTTAGAGACTGATAAAGCAAAAAAAATAGCTATAGAGCTTCTTAATAACATGAAGCAAAACAATTCATATTCTATACCTGCCTCTAGCGATTATCCTCTATCCCATTTAAGAGATACTGAGATGTTTGCAGTGCTAATTGCAAAGACTAAGGATGGAGAAGAGAAAATACTATATGGCTATTCAGGCTCTATAGGCGGAAGCTATGAGGTTCCCGGCTATACACCTCCATGCTTTTCTATATCAAAATTCAATGAAATAGTCGCTATAAACGACAAGAGAATACATGAGCTTACAGATAGAATTGAGAGAGGCGAGAAGGGACTCGAAGCAGAAAGAGCAAATCTCTCTAATGAGACACTAAGAAAGCTCAAGGAGATATACACCTTCTCAACCTACAATGGAGATAAAATCCATGGGCTACCAGAGGGCTGTCCAACAGGAACAGGAGAGTGCGCAGGCCTTAAGTGCATAAACTACGCATTGAGGCGAGGCTGGGAGCTAATAGGCCTTGCAGAGTTTGATATCAATGGCAATTTCCATGCACCATGCAATGAAAGATGCGCTCTTATCCTCCCTAAGATGTTCGGTCTCGATATCATTTATGCAGATGAGGATCTTGCAATAATCAATAAGCCAGCAGGACTTCTATCTGTTCCTGGAAGAGGAATAGAAAAGCTTGATTCAGCCTCTTACAGGTTCCATACCCTATTTCCTTCTTCTCCAAAAGAGTGCTTTGTGCATCGCTTGGATATGGATACCTCAGGTCTTCTCATAATGGCATTCAATAAGGAAGCACATAAGAAGCTATCATTGGAATTTGAGAACAAGGTGGTAAAGAAGACATATACAGCATTATTGGAAGGCATCATTCTAGAGGAAGGAGGAGAAATAGATCTGCCAATAAGACTTGATGTTGATAACAGACCCTACCAGATTGTCGACTATGAAAGAGGAAAGAGCGCAAGAACACGATGGGAAAGAACAGGAATAGTAAAGTACAAGGGAGAGGCTGTAACAAGAGTAAGATTCTATCCTGAGACTGGTCGCACCCATCAGCTACGAGTACATGCAGCATCTGGCTTAAAGCATCCAATAGTCGGAGATAGACTCTATGGAAGAAACAGAGATAATGAGCGTCTAACACTCCATGCAGAGTCTATAACCTTCATCCACCCAAGAAGCGGAGAAGAGATGACCTTTACTGTTCCTGCAGCATTCTAGCTATCCAAGGAATTTTTGCGGAATACGCAATAAAATCAGCTAATAAGATAACTCTCATCAAGCAAAAAGTCCTCAACACCCACATATTGGATTCCATAGTCATCCCGCCAAGGTTTGATAAAATCCTTTACGACAACAATCTTCTTAAAAGAGTCTGGGATACGTATAAGAGAGGCCATCTCCTGCTTTCGTTTCTCCTCATCAGCGACAGAGAGCGCAGATTGAATATAGAAGCGTTCATCTCCCCTATTGACTACAAAATCAACCTCCAATTGCTTACGTATGTTCTTTCCATCCTCAGATCTTGCATTTTGCACAACAACACCGACATCGACATCAAAGCCTCTTCTAACTAAATCATTATAAATGATATTCTCCATCAAATGAGTCTCCTCAATCTGTCTAAAGTGGAGTCTTGCGTTTCTAAGTCCAACATCAGAGTAATAATATTTCACAGGTGTTTTTATGTACTTTCGTCCTTTCACATCATAGCGCTCAGCTCTTTTCAGAATAAAGGCTTCTTCAAAATACTTGATATAAAGGTCTATAGTTTCAGCAGCGATATGAATCTGTCGCTCACTTAGAAATGTATTTGAGAGTCTGCTAGAATTAGTCAAAGAACCGATGCTCGATGCAAGAACATTCAGAAGAATATCCAAGACCTCACTACCGTTCTTGATTGAATGCCGCTCTAGCACGTCCTTGATATAAGTTCGGGAAAACAAATCAGAGAGATACTTAGACCTATCTTCATGGCTCTCCAGCATCCAAACCATCGGCATTCCGCCATACGTATAGTAATCGCGCCATGCTCCTCTCTTATCTTTGTCATAGCAATCATACACTTCTGCAAAAGACAAAGGATACACTCTTATCTCATCACCTCTATCCCTAAATTGAGTAAGAACATCAGATGAAAGCATCCTTGAATTGCTTCCTGTGACATAGATATCTACATTAGGTATCTTCATAAGCCCCAGAAGGACATCAATGAATGTAATTTTGGCCGATATGTCATCAGCATAAGGGTTCGGCAACTCAGAGACAAACTGAATCTCATCAATGAATATGTAGTATCGCTTGCTATTATCTATAATCTGGTCTTTTATGTATTTATTGAGCTCAAACGGATTGCGATATCTCGCACTATCAAGCTCATCGAGCGCAAGCGTTATAATCTGATCCTCTTTGATGCCACTACCAATCAAATATTGGCGATAAAGAGTAAAGAGCAAATAAGACTTTCCTGATCTACGGATCCCTGTGATAATCTTGACTCTACCGTTATCTCTCTTTCTTAT
>CAVHSB010000193.1:0-2649 GCA_963638635.1 Flexilinea sp. | reverse complement strand
GCGTGATGAGATTATTATTCTTATCTCTCTTCCATAGCAATCAGCAGCTATGCCTGGTATGAAGTCAGCCTCTCCATGTATTAATCGGAAAGCGGTAGTATCACTTGATGAGAATAGCGTCTTGCGTCTCATTATAGCTTCCTTGACTAAACGAGCTACAAGCTCATCTCCGACCATCTCATTCTGGTTCCAGGAGAGAAGATGCAATACTACATGGCTCTTCTCATCATAGTAGCCATAAGCGATGAATCTATCATCCTCACTCTTTACCTCTGCCCAGTCTCCGCCATCTGAGCCCTCTATGTTTTTAATTGCACCAGAGAATACCCAAGGATGGTGCTTCAATAGCTGTTTCTCTTTGCCTTTGCTGATTGTTATCGTATACATAGCGTCAGTATAGCGTAAGTTAACTTTGTTTGTCTTCTTGAAAGAGATGTTAAAGATATCTAGAATTTTCAATATGAAATGTGTTGTTTTTGATCTTGATGGCACGCTTGTAGATACTATTGAGGATATAAGAAGTGCTATCAACTATGCTCTCTCAGCATTTGAAGGCAGTAAAATAACAAAAGAAGAGTGTATGCGCTATGTTGGTCATGGACTTAGAAATGCGCTTACAGAGGCTGCTATAGAGCATAAGGCCAAGCTTATAGATGAGGAAGATTTCTCCCATATGTATCTTATCATGATGGAGTACTACAGAAGACATGCTGTAGTTTATTCAAGGCCATATGATGGAATCGTTGAGCTTCTTCATGAGTTGAAGAACAGGAATATAAAGCTTGCAATACTATCAAATAAGCGCGATGAGCTTGTCAAGGCTATATCAAGTAAGCTATTTGGGGATGATTTATTTGATCTAGTCCTGGGACAGACAGATTATCTTCCTCTAAAGCCTGATCCTAAGGCACTGTATAAGGTATTTGAAGAGCTTGGCGTCAAGAGGGATGATTCTGTATATGTAGGCGACAGCGAAGTCGATTATAAGACAGCTATGAATGCAAATGTTGCTCATATAATAGTCTCATATGGCTTCAGAAGTGAGAAGGAGCTTGAAGAGAGTGGAATAGAATCAATAGATCATGTTCCAGCTTTGAAAGAAATAGAGAAATGCTTTGAGAAAGCTGATAGTAAGCGCTAAACTAGAACAAGGAAGGAGAGTTTATGGAAAAGATTAATGAAATCCTTGATAAAGCCCGAGCATATATTGATGCAGAGACTAATGAAATCTTCAGAGGGGAAGTTGAGAAGGCTATAGAGATGGAGGATTGGCAGAATCTTAATGACCGCTTCTATACTTCTTTGGCATTTGGCACAGCTGGAATGCGAGGCGTTATCGGCGGTGGTACAAACAGGATGAATACCTTCATGGTAAGAAAGGTATCACAGGGACTTGCTGAGTATTTGAAGGGAGAGAAGAAGCCTAGCGTAGTTATAGCCTACGACTCTAGATTATTCTCTGCTGACTTTGCAAAGAGCGCTGCACTTACGCTTGCAGCTAATGGAATCAAGGTATATCTCTATACAGAGCTTCATCCAGTTCCGATGCTGTCATTTGCTTTAAGGTACCTGAAGGCTACAGCTGGCATCGTTGTTACAGCATCTCATAACCCTTCAAAGTACAATGGCTACAAGGTGTATTGGAGTGATGGAGGACAGGTAACTCCTCCACATGATATCGAGATTGCAAATAAGGCTAATAGCGTTAAGAGCGAGGATATCAAATCAATAGGAGAGGAAGAGGCTAGAAAAGACGGACTGCTGCTTGATGTTCCAGCTAATGTCGATAAGGCTTACTATGAGATGGCACTCAGATCACTTCGTCGTCCTTCTCTTGTTCAGAATAGCCCTATAACAGTTGCCTATACACCTCTTCATGGATCTGGAAATGTTCCTGTAAGACATCTTCTAGAAACTCTTGGAATAAGATGTGAGGTAGTAAAGGATCAGGAGCTCCCTGATGGTAACTTCCCTACAGTAAAGCTTCCTAACCCAGAGAGCAAGGAAGCAATGACCAAGGTAATTGAGCTTGCTAAAGAGGTCAAGGCTGATATAGTTCTAGGAACAGATCCTGATGCTGATAGACTTGGAATTGCAATTCCTACTAATAGCGATAAGACTGAGTACCAGCTTCTTACAGGAAATCAGATTGCAACTTTATTAGTTGATTACCTGCTGACTACAGCTCTTGAGAGCAATAAGCACCCTGGTCTAAAGCCTTTAGTCGTAAAGTCTCTTGTAACTACAGATCTTGTAAAGAAGATTGCTGAGAAGAACTCTGCAGAATGCAAGGATGTTCTTACTGGCTTTAAGTACATAGCAGAGAAGATTGAAGAGATTGCAACAGGTGTCAATGATAAGGATTATTTCTTATTTGGCTGCGAAGAGTCCTATGGCTTCCTGACAGTTCCAGATGTAAGAGATAAGGATGCGGTTTCAAGTGCACTTGCAGCTGTTGAGATGATGTGCTACTACGCATCAAAGGGCATTACGCTGCAGCAGAGGCTTGATGCTATATATGAAATCTATGGTTACTCAACAGAGGTTGTGTTCTCTCGTGATTATGAGGGTGAGGAAGGTAAGGCTAAGATGAAGTCTATAATGGCTGACCTGAGATCAAAGAAGGCTGGAGATATGCTAGTTTCAAGA
>CAVHSB010000192.1:0-2654 GCA_963638635.1 Flexilinea sp. | reverse complement strand
AAGCGGTACGCGAGCTGGGTTCAGAACGTCGTGAGACAGTTCGGTCCCTATCTGCTGCAGTCGTTGGATGCTTGAGGGGTCCTGCTTTTAGTACGAGAGGACCGAAGTGGACGAACCTCTTGTGAACCAGCTGTCCCGCCAGGGGCACCGCTGGGTAGCGACGTTCGGAAGGGATAACCGCTGAAAGCATCTAAGCGGGAAGCCCTCCCCAAGATTAGGCATCCCTAGGGATTCGATCCCTCTGAAGAACCCGGGAAGACTACCCGGTTGATAGGATGGCAGTGCAAGCATGGCAACATGTTCAGCTGACCATTACTAATAAGTCGTGAGGCTTGACCATATTGTCCATCCGGTTCCCGGATCGGATCATCAACCTCAGGTTGTGTGATCCTGCTGGTGGCCATAGCAGAGTGGAAATACCCGTTCCCATCCCGAACACGGAAGTAAAACGCTCTTACGCCGATGGTACTGCGGCTCGTCCGTGGGAGAGTAGGTAGCTGCCAGCTTTTTTTTGTCTTTTTATCCCACTCCTTTGAGTGGTTTTTTTATGACTTGATAAAATATTTATTCCTTTACACTACAAAAAATAATTCGTTTGCTGTATATTAGGCTAGTTATGATTAAGAGTAATGAACATATTAGAAATATTGCAATTATCGCACATGTAGACCATGGTAAGACAACTCTAGTTGATGCTCTTTTCCATCAATCAGGACTTGTTGGAAAGGATATGGATCAGGATCGTATCATGGATAGCGGTGATATCGAAAGAGAGAGAGGCATCACGATCAGTGCTAAGAACTGTGCTATTCATTGGAAGGGAGTAAAAATAAATATTATTGATACTCCGGGGCATGCTGATTTCGGTGGAGAGGTAGAAAGAGGACTTTCTATGGTTGATGGTGTAGTCCTACTTGTAGATGCAGCAGAGGGGCCACTTCCTCAAACAAGATTTGTTCTTGAGAAAGCTCTTGCTAAGTCGCTTCCTGTTATTGTTGTAATCAATAAGATCGATAGACCGGATGCTCGTCCAGATGAGGTTCTTAATGAAGTTTATGATCTTTTATTAGAGCTTTGTGCTGATGAGAAGATGCTTGAGGTTCCTGTATTCTACGCAAACGGCAGAGAAGGCCGCTGTGGCCTTTCTTTGGATAAGATTGAGGATAATCTTCATCCTCTCCTTGATGCTATCCTTGATGACATTCCTGCACCTCTATACGACGATGCTGAGCCTTTTCAGATGCTTGTTTCTGATCTCTCATATTCTGATTTCTTAGGTCGCCTTGCAGTCGGTAAGGTAATAAATGGAACTGCAACTACTAATGATACTCTTATCTGCATTAAGAAGGACTCTCAGGAGCAGCTCAGAGTAACAAGGCTTCAGGCTTACGATGGCCCTGTATTCAAGGACTGCGCTAAGGTAGAGCCTGGTGACATCATCGTACTCTCTGGTGTTAGCGATGTATCTATTGGCGATACTATCTGTAACAAGGATGAGATAAAGGCTCTTCCACGAATCGAAGTCGATGAGCCTACTGTTTCTATGCTTTTCACAAAGAATATCTCTCCTCTGGCTGGTAGGGAAGGTAAGGCTGTGACCGGAGCTAAAATATGGGAGAGACTTCAGAAGGAAGCTCTCAGAAACGTCTCTATTCGCATTGAAAAGAACATGGATGATACTTTTACTGTCAAAGGCCGTGGAGAGTTCCAGATGGCCATTATCATCGAAGAGATGAGACGTGAGGGCTTTGAGCTGTGTGTTGGCAGACCTCATATTATCTTCCATCAGGATGAGAATGGCAATAAGACAGAGCCTATTGAGATTCTGCAGATAGATTGTCCTGAAGAGTATTCTGGAACTGTTATGGAGAAACTTGGACGAAGAAAGGCTGTTATGAGCGATATTACCTATACTGCAGGCAATAGAGTTAAGATACGCTTTGAGATTCCTGCTAGAGGCTTAATCGGCTATAGAGATGAGTTTCTTACAGATACCAGAGGTTTTGGCATGATGAATAGCTATCTTAAGGGCTATGAGCCATATAAGGGAGACTTCCCAGATAGATATTCAGGTTCTCTTGTCTGTGATAGGGCTGGAGACGCTGTAGCATATGGTCTATGGGAGCTTGAGGATAGAGGCCGTTTCTTTATTGTTCCTGGCGATCCTGTATATGAAGGTGAGGTTGTAGGTGAGAGAAACAAGGAAGGAGATCTTCTTCTCAATCCTACAAAGACAAAAAAGCTTACTAACCTCAGAGCATCTGGTAAGGATGAGGCTGTTACTCTTACACCTGTTCTTAAGCCATCTCTGGAGCAGGCTATACAGTTCATTAAGGATGATGAGTGGGTTGAGGTAACTCCTTTATCAATAAGAATGTGTAAGAAAATCCTAGACTCACAGCAACGTAAGATCTTTAATAGCAGAGGAGAGATTCCTCACTATTTGATCAATAACCAGAAGTAACATAAGTACAAGTATTTATATTGAGCCTCTAGCTATTCTGCTGGAGGCTTATTTCTATTGGAGATTAAAACATCCAGCCGGCTGGATGTTACGGAAAGCCTTAGCTATGCATGAATAAAAAGATTCCTCATAATTGCAGGTGCGACAGGCAGTTGCACCGTTGAACAAATTAAAGAGGAATCAATGGATG
>CAVHSB010000191.1:0-2706 GCA_963638635.1 Flexilinea sp. | reverse complement strand
CACAGCCCAGCCAAGGCTTTCCTTGATGTATCTTACTGCCATTCTTCCATTAGCTGGCAGCGATACAGATATTGAGTCTGCTCTTGTTGTTGCATCAAAGGCAGAGTAGTCATCATTTAGAAGTGCATTCGTAATAGCTCTGGACTCTTCGCTCTGGCATGCTATTATTCTTGGCATTTTATCAATAAGGCCTGCTTTCTTGAGATCAATGAAGCCCTTAGCAACACCTGCTATTATGCATCCATCACCAACTGGAACATATACAGCATCTGGTGCTTTTCTCCCCATTTGCTCAAATAGCTCAATTGATACGGATTTTTTGCCCTCTATTGTCATAGGGTTGTATGCCGTATTTCTGTTTATGCCTCCTTTGCGCTTTGTATACTCAATAGAGAGCTTGAAGGCATCATCATAGCTTCCATTTACAGGAACTACCTTTGCACCATATAAAACAGATTGCATCAGCTTATTGATAGGAGCAGAGGCAGGAACGAATAGGATTATATCCAAGTCCATAGCAGCACCTACAGCGCTCATTGCAGCACCGGCATTGCCAGTTGAAGCAAGTGCGATCTTTCGCTCTCCTAGCGCCTTTGCCTGTAGTGCGACTTCATAGCTTGCTCTGTCCTTGAAGGAGCCGGAAATAAGCTGAGAGTCAAGCTTGAATAGAAGGTTAGGGATGCCTAAGGCCTTCTGTATTCTTCTAGGACTCATCAATGGAGTAATGCCAATAGGGTATGCATCCTCATCTGTGGCTTGGTATGGATAGAAGTCATTAGGCGTGACGTGTTCCTTTTCCTTTGCTTCCTTCAATACCTCATCAGATAGCTCAACTATAAGATTGCCCTTTGAAAAGGTAGTCCCGTCATTCTCTTTTTCGCATTCAGGACAGAGATACATGATCTTATCTGTCTCATATACCTTGCCGCAATCAGAGCATATATATTCAAAACGCATTTATCACCTCGCAAAAATTTCCGGGGTTATAAGCCCCGGATTATCTTATTTCTCATCAATCAGATCGTTGAATTCCGTAATCAGCTTATCTATCTTCTTGCTGAGCTTTGGAATATCCTTCCAGTAATTTCTGTCATACCATTGTCTGTTAAGCTCTTCATAGGTCTTGCCCTGCTGCTCAACCCATGTATAGTACTTAAGATTGTGGATTCTGAGTCTGTCGTAGTAGCCAAGCTCTAGTGCATTGTCTATACCCTGATGTAGAAGCGCTGCTGCGTGTACCTTAGCTGCTTCTGTTGCATCGAACTTGCCCTGCTGCTCCTCAAGCTCTTTGAGTCTGGATGTGTACATGACTGAGCTATCTGTAAGAATAGTGAATACAACATCATCCTCATCCATTTCATAGTACTTAGCCATCTTGATAGCCGATAGAGTATTGCCGATACCTGAAATGCCGAAGTATTTGAGATGGTCTATATCCTCATCCTTGATTCCGATAGACTTGAGATACTCAATGCCAGCTGGCTCATTGAAGAGTCTGTAGATATCCATGCAATCCTGATCGTCGATTGATAGAACCATATCTGTATTCTTTACATTGTGGATCCATGGTACATGCTTATCTCCAATGCCTTCGATTCTGTGTCCGCCAAAGCCGTTTCTGAGAAGTGTTGGACATTGAAGTGCTTCGCCTGCACCGATCTTGATATTTGGATACTCATCCTTTAGGTGGTCACCAGCTGCGAGTGTTCCGCCAGATCCTGTAGAGGATGCATAGCCTCTGACATTCTCGCTCTTTATTCCAAGGTTCTTGATGATTTCAAGAATAGCAGATCCAGTTACCTCATAGTGCCATAGATAGTTCTCGAATTGCTCGAATTGGTTGAAGATTACAATGTGCTTGCCTCTTGTCTCATCAAGCTCATGGCACTTGTCGAAGATCTCCTTTACGTTTGATTCGCAGCCAGGTGTTGCAATGATCTCACCAGCAACAGTCTTAAGCCATTCAAAGCGTTCCTTGGACATTTCTGCAGGAAGAATAGCAATGCTCTTACATCCAAGAAGTGCTGAGTTATATGCACCTCCTCTGCAATAGTTGCCGGTGCTAGGCCATACTGCCTGCTGGCTAGATGCATCAAAGTTGCCTGTAGCGAGTGCTGGGGCGAGACATGAATATGTAGCGCCTACCTTATGAGCTCCTGTTGGGAAATACTTTCCAACCATGCCGATGATTCTTGCCTTGCAGCCAGTAAGCTCTTTAGGAATCTCGATGAAGTTTACATCGCCATATAATCCGCCTTTCTCTTTTCTTTCATTATGCCAGTTGATTCTATAGAGGTTGACAGGGTTTACATCCCAGAGTCCTACGCTCTTAAGCTTCTCTTTTACGTCGTCACTGATCAGGTCAGGATTCTTCATCTCAGCAAAGGTTGGCAGCTTGATACCCTTTTCTCTGCATAGCTCTGCATTCTTTTTGATTATGTCAGGTTTCTTTTTTAGATTAATTAGCATTTATTTGCCTCCTGTCTTTTTCAGAATATAAGGGAAGATTCAATATTGTAAAGAAAAAACTTCATATAAATAGTATTTTTGATTGAAATTTTACATTTAGCTCAATTTTTAAGAGAGTATCTTCCATTTTTGGATTTTTCGATTCTCTCATCCTTGAGTGCATTCTCAAAAAGCTCATTTACTCGAGCTCCCATCTTGAGCCATTCCATCTCCTTTAAAAAGAGAGGTGCAATATCC
>CAVHSB010000190.1:0-2720 GCA_963638635.1 Flexilinea sp. | reverse complement strand
CAAGCCTGCATTGGCTTTTCCGTTTGTTGCGAATTCTGCCATATCAAACCTCCTTCATGGTTGATCTGATTGCAGTATCATTTCAGCACGCTATCTTATGTCCTCTAGTTTCCGCACTTTTTATAGAGCATTTCATCAATCATTCTCAACCTGTCCTTGATGGCTGTTACCTCCGGTCTGAATAGATGCATGTGAAAATAGTTACGCATTCTGTCCATCTGCTTCATCTTCGCATTGTGATACGTGCTGATGGACATTCCCAAAAGGTCTGCCATGAAGGACTCCGTCTTCCCGTCTCCATAGTACATTGTTATGAGCATCTTCTCTTCCTCTGACAGTCCTGTGATCTCACATAGATTCCTCAGACTCGCCTTGTTTAATTTCTTGAGATAGTTGCTGAAAACCTTGCGCTCTACGTCCATAATCAATATTCCCCCGATTTTTAAAAGTGAAATCCTAATTTTTCCACATGATTTCACTAGGATTTCCACAACTAGAGTAACATCAAGGATTTAGCGATACAGACTGTTCGATAACTACCACTCATAGATCAAGTAGTGATAAGACATAAGAATAGTGATAATATGATCAGGTCATTGCCATAACAACATAGTAGCGGTTGTATTTAGGCTCCGTGTCGCTTGGACATGGAGGAAAACCTCCAAATCTATAAAGAGAAGGAGGTGCCGATATGGAAGATAAAGATATCATATTAATCGTTATCGGAATTATCGGGCTTGTTCTCACTGCGATAAGCGTGGGTGCAAGCTTAGCATAAAAAACAATCGCCACCAAAATTTTAGCACAGAGTGGCGATTATTAAAATCGAATCTCGGAGTCTAAAACCGTTACCGGCAATGACTCTTTTCTATATTATATCGCAGAAAAACAGCTTTAAGTCAAATCAAATGCATCTATTGATAGAGACTTATCTATCCATAGATTCTCAAAGTACTTTGTATAAATCCTATAGCCTTCGGTACCGCCCTTGTATTTATATGAGATTGTGCTCTGGCTATCCTTATGATACCAATAAGGACCAAAATAGACATTGCCATCTACTCTGCTATAGAAATCCAGAGGAAGCGCATCATAGAATCTCAGCTGCACATTATCTGGATTAGGAGCCAACGCCCTAAGCTCCTCTATCCATGACTTGAGATCATAGATAGACTTCTTGATTGAGCCTTCCGCTTTATTCTCTGCTTTTTCTCTCTCTCCCAGAAATCTTGACTCTGGATTCATTACAAGGAAGCGCATTGTAACTCCCTCTACTGCCTTCTTTCTCATTGTCTCATCCTTCTGATTTCTAAGAGAACAGAAGCCGAAGCCAATATAGTCAAGCCGGCTTGTTGCTTTCTCTAAATCCTTATCCTCATCGACATTCATCTTTGTCCTGTCTTCATATATGCTTATAAGCCCCCAGCCTTGTGTTATCTCTGTTGCCTTGCGCTCTGCCCCATTCGCAATCAAGCCAATCAGCCCAACAATGGCACTGGCAATAATTGAACATGATACATTCACTATCAACGCATTTGCCCTAAATATGACCGCTGCTATAAATCCTATGACAATAAGGGCTAAATCAACGGCCCAAGCAATATCTATTTTCTTCATAGTTTATTATATACATCAAATACAAGTTCTTAGCCATAAATCGCTAATTGTACTTGTCGGAGAAACCGACAGGTAACGCTGTGTAACGCTGTGCAGAAAAAGGGTTAAGTTCTTTTCATATATATAGTTATTGCATTATTGACAAAGTACACTAATATTGTGTACTATTAACTCATGAGATACAAAGTATTAGTTAACAAGAAGAGCTTAAAGAACCTTTCAAAGATGAGAGAATCAGAAAAGAGAGCTTTTGAAAAGCTGATTTACTCAATAGAAGAGAAAGGGCCAGAGCAACCTTCATTTAGCCATTACAGTAAACTATCTCACAATACATATCATTGCCATCTAAGCTATCACTGGATTGCCTGCTGGCAATGCGAAAACGGAGAATATAAAGTGGAGGTATATTATGTTGGTAGTCGTGAATCAGCCCCATATTGATAATTTTAAAATAGAAGGAACAATATCCCCTGTTTCTTTGGATCATCTTAAGAATCTGTTCGGCAGCAGTTTAAGCGTACAAGAAGATGATGATGAATGGGTAGACATCAGAGATACAGAATGGTTGAAAAGCATGAAAGAGAATTACACTCCTGCCATGAATCTTGCTTATTACAGAAAAAAAGAACATCTTACCCAAAAAGAATTAGGAGAGATACTTGGAATACAGAAGCAAGTCGTATCTGATATGGAGCACGAAAGGAAGTCTATATCTAAGGCAATGGCCAAGAAGATAGCAAAAGCTCTTGATTGCCCTGTAGCTCTTTTCATTTAAAAGTCCCAACTTGGTCCGCAGTGCGTATGCCTTTGCGTTTTATGATGTTTTATAGCGTTTGGTGATATTTGGTGATATTTTATAGCGTTTGGTGATGTAAAAAAAGAACCACCTTGCAAGTGGCTCTTCCCAAGGAGGCGATGCTAGCATACTCGACCTCCGAGGTGGATAGTGGCTTATGCCCTACAATCAAATACTACAATACTAGCCCCACTTAGGCAAGACTAGGATAGAGAAGCCAGCTCTGCTTCAAGCTCGTTGATTCTATCAGCCTTAGCTTTCATCTCTTCTATAATATCTGCATAGTCTGATGCACTGGCACGCCCAG
>CAVHSB010000189.1:0-2724 GCA_963638635.1 Flexilinea sp. | reverse complement strand
TAGGCAAGCCTGACTATTCAGGTCTTGATGCTGCTGTCAGTGCAGCAAGTGGTGCCCCTGCAATGGCTCACTATAAACCTATTGGCAATTATCTTGCTTATAGACCTATGGATATATGGTATGAGCAGAATAGAATGGATGCCAACTCAAGAGCTACTGACAGGGCTATCCTAAACAGTGCATCTCCCTTTACTACAAAAGTAGCAGGACTGTTGGCAAATGGTTACAACAATCAGACAGCAGATGGCAACCTTTATAGACAAGCACTTGAATATAATGATGCACAGAGACAGAGAGTAGCAGAATTTAACAGAGGTACTGACCAATTCAATGCACAGGCATTTAACCAGACTTCTGCTACCAATGCACAGTTACAGAACAACTACAAGAACTTCAAGGCACAGATGATGATGGATGCTGCAAGGCAGAAGATGGCTGCTGATGCTGCCTGGAATCAAGGAATATACGGCAATGTAAATGCTTTCACTAAAGGTATCAGTGACCTTGGAAGAGAAAATGCTCAGCATAACATGATTGCTGATATGGCTGCTGATGGAGTGTTTGGCACAATGAGTGACAAGCAGAATATAGGCAAGACTTATATGAGAAGGAAGAAAACTGTCAACAGTGCTTCAAAAGGAGGCAAGCTAAACAAAAAGAAAGGATTAACATTTTAAAGAGTAGAAGACATGAGTAACTATAGCTATGTTATAGACAGTTCTTTCCAACCTTTCTCAATGCAGGAAATGCTTGTACCATTCTCTGCATACAAAGATGCTTTTGAGAAGAGTGAGGAGCAATACAATGAATTATCAGACAAGTCAGACAAGTTTAAGTACCTTAGTGAGACATTGCCCGGAGGAAGCAAAGCAAGACAACTGTATGAAGGATATGCCAATGATTTAAGGGCACAAGCAGAAGATTTGGCACACAATGGCCTGACAATGGGAAATAGGAGAGCTTTGACATCATTGAAAAGAAGGTATCAAGGAGAGATAGGCAGATTAATGCAAGCTGATGAGGCCATGAGAGAAGAGAAGAAGTTAAGGCAAACTCTTAATGCACAAGACTCTTCAAGGCTCTATGCTATAGACAATCTTGACATTGATGCTTTTCTTGATGGTAATACTCCCAATATGTACAGTGTCAGTGGTAATGAACTTTACACAAGGGGAGCTGTTGCTGGCAAGGCTGCATCATCAAGGATATATAATATTAATGGCACACAGAGAACCCTTGGTGGTTATTATCTTGACTTTGCACAGTCAGTAGGCTATAACCCTGCCAAGATGAGAGCATTTGCAGAGAATGCAGCCAACATTCCTGAACTTGCAATGATGGCAGATGCTATTCTTGAAGAAAGGGGAGTAAACCAAAATCTTACAGGCATTAACCTTCAAAGGGCAAGGCAGAGTGTGATAAATGGAATGATTGATGGGGCAGTGTATTCAGAGAGCCATACTCCTCAAAGAGACTTGGGAGTGATGACGGAGGCAGAGAAACTCCAAAAGAGGGGACAAGACATTAGTCTTGCATCACAAGGTCTTACCTATGATGACAAGACCGGAACTGTAAGCTATGATGCAAAGAGAGACCCCTCATTGCAGAAAGCTTCGATTATAGCTGCTATAAAGGCTGCTAATTCTGGTAAAAAATCTGGTGGGGGTTCTGCTTATGATGTAAGAAATAAGCAAGTAACTATGATTGGTGCTAAGACTGGTACTAAATATAAGAGTAAGGACGATGGTACAGGAATAGGTACTCCTCTTGAAAAATTGAGGAGTGCTAGAGCTTTGTCCTCACAGGAGTATAGTCAACTTGTAGATGCTAATGGCAATATTACTAATGAGCATCTTAGAAGTGCTATAGGCAATGGTCAGCTTTCAGATTATGAAATCTATATAGTACCATCTGGTTCTACTAAGATTAATGATAGTGGTACTTTCTGGGATGATAGTACAGATGAAGATATTTACATAGCTATCCCTAGGGAGTCTAAGAGGTCTGCTACAGGTACTGAAATGACAGGTGCTGACTCCTCATCAGGAGGTACTAATGATATTCCAGAATAATATAAAAGGGTAGGACTTAACCTACCCTTAGTTATATACCCAAGTCTACATTTTCCCAAGCTTTTATATTAGCATCATGGAGATAGTATTTACCATTATCCATTATACCTACTTTAAGTTCATTTTTTCTCTGAGATATTTCAGCAGATGTTAGTTCACCTAGTTGAGAAAAGAACCTTACAGAAGTTTCTTTACCTACAGGAGTAATGAATACACAAACATTAAATTTCTTTCCAGTCTTAGAATTAGTCAAAGTCTTTATTCCCATTTTAGGACCATGTTCTTTTGCAAATTCAATAAGAGACCAGTCTTGTTGAAATATAGACTTAACTGTGCCTTCATCTTGAGTAGTAGGGTCTGTATTTTTAGTATCATCTCCTATGTTAGAAAAATAGTGCTTCTTTACATAATGGCTAATACAGCCTACTACAAGAGGTAAGGTTATTTCCCATATTATAAAAGCATTCCAATATTCTCTTCTAGAAGCATCTGAAATGCATACTAGAACAATGCTAGCATAAATAGTATATCCAATAATGTAAGGTACGAACTTTTTCATATTACTTTTTGAAATTTATAGTTATTTTTCTTTTATGAATTGTGTAAATGTCGTCTTGAGAGAATCCAACAGCCTTTAGTATTCGTCCAAATG
>CAVHSB010000188.1:0-2727 GCA_963638635.1 Flexilinea sp. | reverse complement strand
GCTCTTAACCATTCTGTTTCTATTGAAGTTCTCTCTCTTGTAGTGTGTAGATACCAATATGGATTGAAGAAGAAGAGGTACTAAACGATAATATGCTAATGTATACTCATCCTTTCTCTTCTTCTCATTCTCATAGCATGTCCAGGCTGCACGTCTTAGAATTTCTAGAGGATGATAAGACTCCAATATTCTTGCTATTCCCTGAAAATCATTCTCAATGTAGGTTCTGATTTCAGAAAGATTCTTCTCAGCTTTCTCCATCGACATCTGAGAAAGACTGTTAATATCAGAAAAAAGCTTGTCCACAGCAACTCCTTCTTATACGTGCATTACATCTCTTCGGTAAGCCTTTAGACCTTCTTTAAGGCATTTTGCAGCTAATACCAATTCCTTTTCATCTATTACATATGCAAATCTAGCCTGTTGCTTTCCAAGTCCCTTGGTCCAATAGAAGTCCTCAGCAGGAGCAAACATTACAGTAGAGCCTTCATAGCTGAAATCCTTGAGCATAAATAGCGCAAAGCTCTCAGCATCATCTACAGGAAGGTCTGCAACAAAATAGAAGGCTCCCTTTGGCTTATTTACTCTAACTCCCTCTATCTTCTGAAGAGCCTCAACAAGCGTATTGCGTCTCTTCTCGTACTTCTTTACAACGTCCTCAATATAGGAATCAGGAGCTGTAAGTGCAGCAGCTGCTGCTTCCTGCTCTACAGCAGGTGGGCAGAGTCTTGCCTGTGCCATCTTCATTACATTGTCCATGAAGTCCTTGTTCTTGGTAACAATTGCACCAATTCTGGATCCACACATAGAAAAGCGCTTAGAGAATGAGTCAATGCATATTACCCTATCTGCATACTCAGGGAAGGAAAGGACACTTGTGAACTTTCTTCCGTCATAGCAGAATTCCCTATATACCTCGTCTACAACTAAGAAGATATCATGCTTCTTACATAGCTCTAATAGAGCTTTAAGCTCCTCATTTGTGTATATATGCCCTGTTGGGTTATTAGGAGAGCATAGAAGAATGCCTGTAGTCTTTTTGTTTATCTTATCCTCAAATGCATCGATTGATGGAAGCACAAAGCCATTTGAAGAAGATGAGGATACAGGTCTCAGATTTACCATAGCAACATTTGCAAATGTTGCTACGTTGGTGTAATAGGGCTCTGGTATGATGAACTCATCATATGGATCACATAGAGTTATGAGAGCAAATTGAAGTGCCTCAGAGCCTCCTGTCGTGATCATTATATTATCTTCAGTTAAATCCTCGATGCCAAATTTCTTATAGTAGCTGAGCATCGCGTGACGTAGCTTGAATTCGCCTTCAGAGAGGCCATAGGCTATAGTAGATTCATTATAGCTATGTATCGCCTCTAAAGCTTCAACTGGAGTTTTGATATCTGGCTGTCCGATATTTAAATGGATTACGTGGATACCCTTGCTCTCAGCAAGTCTTGAATATGGAACCAAACGACGTATTGGCGAGCATTGAAAGCCTGAAATTCTATTTGACATCTGCATAGCATTTACCTCTCTTATTCAGCGTTATCTTCTAGTACTGCAGCTGAAGAACCCGCCTGAGATACGTCAATGAGCTTCTGAATGAACTTTCTATTGTCTAGAAGCGGAGAAATGCTTCTGCCATGGTGCAGACGTGAGATTACACGGGCAAAGAGCTCTGTTACATCTGCCTGTACAAACCACTCCTTCTCAAGTAATCCCTTACCCTGATAAACTGCGTTAGTTCCAATGATACGCCAGAAGACACCTTCCTTATAGGCTGCATCAAAGTTTTCAATAGCATTGCCATTGAAGAATGGAAGAGAAACCATGCATATAATCTTCTTGGCACCTCTATTCATAAGCTCACGCATAGCGATGATCATTGTACCGCCAGTTGCAATCATATCATCGGCCATCAATACAGTCTTACCCTTAACGTCACCGAGAAGGTTGATGCTCTTGATATTTGAGTGCTTAGCGTCCTTTGAAACTACTGAGTAGTCTCTTTCCTTATAAAGTACTGCAAGTGGTCTATGCAGTCCCTGTGCGTAGAACTTGTTTCTAGATACAGCACCAGTATCTGGAGATACTACAACTAGATCTGGATCTGAGAAGTCGATGAGCTTTCTCAGGCACATTAAGGTCTGGTAGGATCCATGCAGATTCTCTAGATGACATGTTGTGAATGAGTTCTCAATCTCCCTTGAGTGAATATCTAGTGTAATGATTCTACCAACACCAAGGTTTTCACAGAAGTGCGCAAACATACTAGCTGTTAGAGCTTCTCTGCTTGCTTTCTTATGCTGTCTTGCATATGGATATGTAGGAAGTACCAGGGTTACAGATTCAGCTCCTGCAAGCTTTACAGCATTGATTGTCGTAAAGAGGAACATCAAGTGATCATTGACGCTTATTGGCTGAGGGTCCTCAAGACCTGCAACCTTGATTGGAGCACAGTTTGATACATCATGGATAATATAGACATTGAGGCCTCTTACAGGGTCTATGATTTCTGCCTTTTCTTCTCCATTTGCAAATCTTGTATACTTAACGTTGATTGTCAGATCAGGACAATGGAAAGAAGTTGGAAGCTTTCCTGTTGGGATCTTTCTTGAATCGAGATCTTCAATGAAAGTTACTTCTTTCAGCAGCTCTTCTGCGCTGATATCATGACGTTTAGTAAGTGCTTCTGATAGCTTTTCGTATCTATCAATGTAAAGA
>CAVHSB010000187.1:0-2738 GCA_963638635.1 Flexilinea sp. | reverse complement strand
TAGTTATATATACCGATGGAGGCTGCAGCGGAAATCCAGGGCCAGGTGGCTGGGCATTTGCAGCCTATAAGGATGGAGTTAGTTTGGCATCTTCCTCTGGTGGTAGCCAGAATACAACTAACAATAAGATGGAGCTTTCTGCTGTTATCAATGCTTTGAAGTTCGCATTAGAGTGCAAGGAGAAGGAGATTGAGATAAGGACAGATAGCCAATATGTTAAGAATGGTATTAGCTCATGGATCTTCAATTGGAAGAAGAAGGGGTGGAAGACAAGTGGAGGAGATCCTGTGAAGAATAAAGAATATTGGCTTGAGCTTGATGATCTGAATAATAAGCTTGATGTTAAATGGACCTGGGTGAAGGGCCATGCTGGAATAGAGGGCAATGAGCTATGCGACTCTCTAGTCAGAGCCGAGACTGCTAAGTATATCTAGGGTTTTGATAGATTCTATAGAGTCCATGAATGCTTTATTGTAGCTGATAAGGGAAGGCTTTTTAAGCTCTTCCTTTTTTTCTGACTCAGCCTCTGTGTATCCAAACTTATCTCTATAGAAGTCGATATAGTGAGCAAGTGCGTTGAGCGCAGTCTTGTTATCTATTGAATAATCTAGGGTCGATAGCGCCATTGCTATGGCCTTGTCCTTATATCGTAGATCCTCATAAAGCTTTATGAGAGCTTCTCTTGAAATCGTATCTGCTTTATCTATTTCAAGAATTGAGAGAAGCGTTTTTTCATATGAATAGAACTTTGAATTGCTTCTCTCTATGAATGCCTTCATATATAAAAACCTTATTGAATTAGGATATTTGGCAATTGAGTTCTCAATTACAGCCATTGCTCTCTCATAATCTTTGCTTTCAAGAAGGTAATAAGCATAATTATATGAAAGCTCCTGGGAAGAGGATGGTGTATAGAAGCCCTCTAAGTAGCTTGCTCTCTCTTCTCTTTTGAGGGTTGTGCTTTTTATGATTGCTTCCTTTTCTGTATCAAGCGAGGTGCAGGATAAAAGAAAAAGAAGCATTAAGATATTAGCCCAAAACAGTCTTTTCAATTGTCTTGACCTGATCTCTGTAAAGATTGACTATAGTTGTGCCATAATCAGCTATAAGCTGAATCATGTTTCTAGGCTCTGGTCCTACATCAACACCATTGAGTCTGTCTCCAGCATCCCCTAGCCCTGGAAGAATATATGCACTCTCATTGAGAACTGGATCCATCCATAGTGTGTATACCTCTGCATTTTCGATAGCTCTTGTGATTCTGATTGCGCCCTTAAGTGCAGAAATCACGTTTATAAACTTAATTGATTTAGGCTTTATTCCATTATCCTTAAGATATTTTACAATTGTTACAAGAGATCCGCCTGTAGCATTCATAGGGTCTGCAAATATAAGATCCTTGCCATCCAGCTCCTCAAGCTTAAAGAATGATCTATCTAAGTCCAGAACATAGTCCATATTCTTCTCTATCTTGGTCTCATCTCTTTTGATCTTGAATAGAGCAAATGGTGGTGTAGCATCATCTGATGAATATTCCTGAAGCTCCTTGGCGATGATCATGGATGGAAGCAATGCACCTCTCAGCATTACGCACATTACGCTATTACGAGCATCTTCGTCGATGTCTGGAATCCTATGTACTGCATAGTTCCTGCATGGGTTTGTTACAGGTGTAATCTGTATGAGATTTCTTTTCTTGCCCTTTGCGAAGGTATGTGCAAACATGAGCTCATATGCTCTCTGTATATAATAAAGGAATTCTTCATGATCAGTTTTGGGATCTCTGAGCTTAGCAATCAGTCTTGACGCCTCTCCGTGCATTTCATCAGGAGTGTCAAAGCAATAGACATGGATTCTATTGTTCTCTTTAGTTATTCTCTTAAGCTCATTTCCGATTTCCTTTGCTGAGTCAATAAGCATAGACTCTGCTTTTTCACTATTCTTACCTTCCTCGAGCATTTTGCATGCATCAAGTGATTTGTTATAGAGCTCTGCTATTTTATCAATATTAGCTTTGTCCTGGTCTAGAAGATATCCATCTAGATCTTCTGCGTGAAGTACAATCTTATTCATCTGAATCTCCACGAGAAAGAATACTCTAAATATTTTCTCTTTACAATAAAAGCTACTACATCAGTCTTTTTTTTGATATATTAGATAACAGAGGTATTCAAATGAATTTAGTATTTCTAGGCCCTCCGGGAGCAGGTAAGGGCACTATAGCAGCTTTGGCAAAGGATGCACTGAAGGTTCCTCATATCTCAACAGGAGACCTATTCAGAGCTAATATCAAGAATGAGACTGAGCTTGGACTTCAGGTTAAATCCATACTTGCATCAGGTGGTCTTGTCCCAGATGAGATTACAATCAAGATGGTTGAGAACAGACTCAAGGAGGCTGATGCTCAGAATGGTTATATTCTAGATGGTTTTCCTCGCACAGTTGGACAGGCTGACGCCTTAAGCGAAATGAGCAAGGTTGATGCTGTTGTCAACTTCTGTCTAGACGGTGATGAGATCATCAGACGTCTATCTGGCCGCAGAGTATGCAAGAGCACAGGAAAGACCTATCATATCGTTTCTAATCCTCCTAAGGTTGAAGGAATAGATGATGAGACAGGTGAGCCTCTTATTCAGAGAGATGATGACAAGCCAGAGGCTATTAAGCATCGTCTTGAGGTATATGAGAAATCAACAGCACCGCTGATTGACTACTATAGAGCTAAGGGGCTATTGATT
>CAVHSB010000186.1:0-2799 GCA_963638635.1 Flexilinea sp. | reverse complement strand
TGCAGGAATCCCTGTCTCTTCTACATCATTTCCGAATATTCCAATGCCCTTGCTCTTACTGAACTTACCACCCTCATAATTCAAGTATTCAGTTGAAGACATATGATGAAGCATTGTCCACTTCTCGCCTGTTGCCAATAGAGAGGAAGGGAATATGACAGTATGGAATGGGATATTATCCTTACCTATAAACTGGAATAAATCTGTATTTTCAGGATCTCTCCACCAATATTCCCAATTTTCAGTTGCATTGGCTGTTATTGAAATATATCCAATAGGAGCATCAAACCATACATAGAATACCTTATCCTCATAGCCCTTCTTAGGAACTGGAATGCCCCACTTAAGATCTCTAGTAATGCATCGCTCCTGAAGTCCATCACGGATCCATGAATTAGTAATCTGAATAGCATTCTTAGCCCAGAAGCCATCAACAGAAGCCTTATCCATCCACTCCTTTAAAAGAGGAAGAGCCTTAGGAAGATTGATATATAGATGCTTAGTCTTCTTTATTATAGGAGCTGTACCGCAAACTGAGCATTTAGCGTCAATAAGCTCTGTAGGCTCCAATAGAGTTCCACATTTATCACATTGGTCACCTCTGGCACCCTCTGCACCGCAATGAGGACAAATACCGACAACATAGCGATCTGCCAGGAATCTCTGGCAATGAGGGCAATACAATTGCTCACTCTCTTTTTCGCTTATATATCCATTCTCATCGACCTTGCTGAATATATGCTGGACAATCTCTGTCTGAAGAGGTGTTGAGGTACGTCCAAAATAATCAAATGATATATTGAACCACCTGTAGATATCCCTATGAATCTTATGATAATGATCACAGAGCTCTCTAGGAGTCACGCCCTCTTGAAGTGCTCTAGTCTCACTTGCTGTTCCATATTCATCTGTGCCGCAGACATACATTGTCTCGTAGCCTCTTGCCCTGCAGAATCTTGCAAATACATCTGCAGATAGAACCTGAGTAAGGTTTCCAAGATGAGGAATATTATTAACATAAGGAAGAGCTGAAGTAATAAGTCTTTTTTTCATATAGAGCAGTATAGAACTTAAAAGATTATCTCTCAAGCATCCTTTAAATGACTATTTCAAACATTTTCTATATAATCACCCTTAGCTTAGGAGCATACCATGGTTGAAAAGCTGACAGAAGGAAACAGAAAAGAGCTGCTACGTCTATTCTCATCAGGTGGAGTAAGAAATCTATTTTTCATCAATAATCTCAATAACTATACAATTGGACAAGAAATAGAAGTATACAGAATCGGCGATATCTACATCATGAATTGGAGATGCACCTCCCTTGTAATAGTAAAGGGTGGAGATAATTACCCTGTAGATGAAATAAAAGCATTTCTCAAAACGATCTTCTTCAGAGTTGTCAATGGAGAAAGCTCGGTATTAAAGCCATTAGAGGACTTCTTCAAGGATAGGTTTGAAATCAAATACAAGGAGCTCATGTACCTGACCAAAGCTAATTTCAACAAGGTAGAAAATAGAAATCACAATCTTCAAGAGCTATTCTCACCAGATGACTGGGAGCTTCTTTATGATCTATATACAAGATGTCCTGAATATAATGACATAGAATATGATGAGGATAAAGAAGCTTGGTCACTTGCAAAAGCAGAGGAGGAGTATCCATCAACTGGCGTAATACTCAAAAGCAAGAACCAGGCTGTTGCAGGTGCATATCTTGCAGGCGCTACAAAAGAGATGGCTATGATTGTAGGTGTAGCAGTTGAGCCTGATTGGCGAGGCGGAGGACTTGGAACTGCTGTAGTCTCTGAGCTTTGCGACATAGCTCTCAATGAGAATAATATAAAGACATTGGCGCTTAATTACAGTAATGATATCAGCAAGCATATATATGAAAAGCTTGGCTTCAAAAGAGAATGCGACTATGCATTCTTCAAATTCAGGAGAAACAAATGAAATATGTAAGATTCAAAACAAAGGAAAATAAGATAAGCTACGGAATTTTAACAAATGAGAAGATACAGAGGATCAGCAATACGCCATTTGAAGATGAGCTCATAAAAACAAATGAAGCATATAGCTTAGATGAGGTTACTCTTCTATCCCCTACTGTGTTTTCTAAGGCCGTATGCATTGGTCTCAATTACAGAGACCATGCAATAGAGTTCGGTCTTCCTATTCCAGAGCTTCCAGTAGTCTTCCTCAAGCCAAGTACGACAGAGAACAGCACAGAAAGCATAATAAAGTACCCAGAACAATCTAAGAGGCTAGACTATGAGGCTGAGCTTGCAGTTGTAATAAAGAAGGAATGTCACAACGTAGAAGAGAAGGATGCACTTGATTATGTTCTTGGATACACAATAGCAAATGATGTCACTGCTCGTGATCTTCAGCCTAAGAACGGACAATGGACGATTGCTAAGTCTTTCGACACATTCCTCCCTCTTGGTCCATTTATCTCAGATGAGGTAGATGCATCAGACTTATATATAACAAGCAGAGTAAATGGAGTTACAAAGCAGGAATCAAGAACAAGCAATCTAATCTTTAAGCTACCTTTCCTAATCTCTTATATCTCAAAGGTAATGACACTATTACCTGGTGATGTAATCAGTACAGGAACTCCTGGTGGAATCTCAGGAATGCAAATAGGCGATGTTGTTGAGATTGAGATAGAAGGATTATCGATACTCAGAAATACTATTGGTTAATATTTTAAATTATTTCTAAATTCATATTGACGCGTAAAACTGAAATCTGATATTATCCACTAGTGCGGCGAGATAGCTCAGTAGGTAG
>CAVHSB010000185.1:0-2804 GCA_963638635.1 Flexilinea sp. | reverse complement strand
CCAGTACCTGATAGCTTCCTGCGGTGTCAGGTAATCCTTTTCCTCCGGCTGTAAACTCTCTGATTTCATCTGATAAAACTCCTTATTCTAGTGTGTCCATATATCACTCTAAGGTAAGCGTAAAACAAATCCATAAGAAATAATGGATGTCATCAAGCTAGACTATTCTCACATGGAGGATAACAGATGGAAATCAACATCAGCGAATATGACATCTACATAAGGCCAGGCTTCACGGATATGAGGAAGCGTGCAGATGCACTCTCATTTCTCATAAGAGACGAGATGGATATGGATCCTAAGAGCAGGAGCATATTTCTCTTCTGCAGCAAAAGCAGAAGAAGGGTCATGGCCATAGCATGGAATGGGAACGGATGGCTTGAGATAAGCAAGAGGCTTGAGTGCATGGGCGGTACATTCTGCTGGCCGAAAAGCGAGAAGGCAGCCGAGAAGACATGCATTGAGGACATTCTCGAGATGCTTCGCGGGGGCAATCCGTGGAGACGGTTCCCATCCTTTTGAAAAGCATCTGAATAATAGCCTAGAATCAAATTATCTATTCATTTATATATACATTATCTGCATTTTATGCTATCATTTAGTTATGATTCAGAAGCTTGTAGAGAACTTGGATTTCAATAAGGTGAACAGCATGACGCATGAGGAATGCGTAAGCCTAATCATCAGCCTCTACAATGACAACCTGCGCTTCAAGAGGGAGAGGGATGAGGCTGTTGCGAACATGCTTGAATACAGAAAGCTGGCAAATGCAGACAACTACATCCCGTCAACAGAGCAGATGATGCTCCTCTTTCCGGAGATTGAGACCATAGTCAAGTACAATAAGGATGAGATCACTGAAGAGCAGAGCAGCAATCAGGGCGCAGAGGAGCCGAAGAGGAAAGAGCGCAAGCCAAGGAAGCCTGCGCTGAGGCTGCCTAAGAGCACTCCGAGGGTTGTTCTGGATTATGCGCAGTTCGCACCTGAGACAATGGTCAAAGACGGAATAGAATACAGAAGAGGCGATAACAAGGTGATCGAGCAGATCTCATATGTCCCATCAAAGAAGGTCGTCGAAATCAAGATATATCCCACATGGAATGCTGCATGCGAGGTCGAGGACAGCGAGAAGAAGACAATCATCGGATTCAGGAATGAGACTGTAGACAAGATCAGCTGTGCCCCATCGATGGCAGCCCATATCGCCGTATCCAAATATGATGATCATCTGCCACTCTACCGCCAGAGCGAGATGCTGGTCCGTGATGGGCTGGAGATCCAGAGGCAGACGCTGTGCTCATGGCTGATGAAGTACTACGAAACCCTCATAGGCTTTGAGAAGTACTTCGGAGAGCAGGTCTTCAGGATGAATCTCATAAACCAGGATGAGACGCCGGTCGAAGTGCTGTCAGTCAGAAGCCCGAGCGGGAAGATAAGCAGCTCATCGTTCGTGATAATACGGGTCGGAACCACATTCGACAGGAAAACGCATTCATACCATAGAATGGTGCATATGACCTACTCCCCTGGAAGGAGCAGGAAGCAGCTCTTTGAGGGCTTCATCCAGAATGATTACAATGGCCCTTTCATGACTGATGGCCTCAAGGGCTATCTCAATGGCCCGATAAGCGATGACAAGCACAGCGTATGCTGGGTCCATGCCGTCAGGAAGCTCAAGAAATATGCAAGATCATGCAGGTCTGATGCCGATGCATTCAAGATCCTGTCGCTTCATGGCGAGCTATATACTATAGAATCGAGCTGCAGGGCTCTCCTGGATTCCGGCAGGATAACATCAGATGAGTTCCTTGAAAGAAGGAAGAAAGCAGCTGAGCCTGTCATAAAGAAGATCATCGATCATGCGAAGAAGATCTCAAATCCTGGGGAGAAGACTCCGAAGCAGGAAGCCATCAGCTACCTTCTTGAATACGAGAAATTCCTATATACATATCTGGAGAGCGTTGAATGCACCCCTGACAATAACGAATGCGAGAGAAGAGCCAAGGCCTTTGCTACTGGAAGGAAGAACTGGCTGTTCTCCAATACGATCGATGGCGCTGATACCTCCTGCTTCTTCTATTCGCTTATAGAGACTGCAAAGGCATGCGGCGTCAACCCTGAGAGATATCTTGAGTATGTCCTTACATATGGCCCTTATGCGCAGAAAGAGGATTATGACAAGCTTCTTCCCTGGAATGCTGATCTTGATGCAATCGGCAAGTCTGTTGAGGCAAGAATCAATGCGGCCGCAGATCCTGAGAGAAATGAAGACTACATCCTCACCGGATTCACACGCTGACCCTCTTCAGTGCTCTCAGCACTGATTCCAGAGAATTCTCGTCGGCTCTGATTGTTGCTCCCATGTACTCTATTGAAACCTGCGTTGATCCGCTCCTTCTGCTGTGCAGAAGAACAAATGGCTTATTTGATGATGTGGCTATGTCTCTGCCCGTGATGGAAAATGGCACTTCATCAAGGGCTTTGAGAATCATCTGCTTCTGGTCTTCAATCTTCAGCCTTTTCCAATCATCAACCAGATCATCTCCTATGAGCTTATAGGACCATTTCCTTAGCGTTTTCTCATCAACACCTTCCTCTTTGCTGAAGTCAGCTTTGCCCAGGCTGCTTTCAGCCCATTTCCTAACCAAACTGATCTTTTGTTCACTTGTGTATGACATTGTTCATCTCCTACACCAATAAGAATAGATCTATGCTACAAATTTGTATGACCGATTTGTTTTACGCTTACGTCCTGCTTCCTTGCCAAATCTCTTTGCAAGCATAGGCCGAAGTCCATATTCCTC
>CAVHSB010000184.1:0-2855 GCA_963638635.1 Flexilinea sp. | reverse complement strand
GCATACCTTGCATCCATGAACTACTACTTAAAGCCTAAGAGAGAGCTTCCTACAGGCAGAGGCTTTGCAGACTTTGTATATACTCCAAAGACAAGATATATCAATGACTATCCTGCTCTGGTTATAGAGCTCAAATGGAACAAAAATGCCAAGACAGCATTGGATCAGATAAAGGATAAGGATTATCCAAAATCCGTAAAGGAATACACCGATAACATCCTCCTAGTCGGAATCAGCTACGATAAGACTACGAAGAAGCATGAGTGTGTAATCGAGAAGCTTGATAGCTAGAACATAAAAACAAACAGAAAGATATCGAACATTTTAAGTTTTATTTGTATTTTTACTGAATTTACTTACATAATTCCAATGAGATATTGAACATTATTTAATGAATATGTATATTATCTTTGATTTATGAGTAAAAGGCTAAATTTAAAGAAATATATAAACGGAATTTTGGTGTCAGCAGCAATAGCTGTAATGACTGCTTGCACTGTTACTCCAGAGAGTGTTGAGCGTAAAGAGCTTACGCCTGTTGTCACATCTATTGATGCACCGACAATCTCTCAGGTAACAGTGAATCATAGTGTAGACTCTCCTTCAATTGAAGTTGTATGGGAGCCAGTAGATAAAGCAACCTTCTATGTATTTGAATATGAGAGTGCTACAGATTATCTATCTGGAGTCTCAGAGTATAAGTCCTTCATCACCCAATCAAATACTTATACTCTAAGCAGTAATTACTTTACTAATGCTTCTGATATGCGCTATGTATTCAAAGTCAAGGCTGCATATCAATCTGGATCTTCAAGCTCTGTTCTTTATTCTGCCGATTCTGCATTAACGGAGGCAGCAATCGTCAATTCATTCTCAATGAGCCCAGTTATCCAGAATAACACCCTTACTATCTATTCTGCATTTCCTAAGATCAAATCAGTCTTAGGAAGTGGTAACATAATCACACCAAAGGTCGAGTACTATATCGGAGATGAGCTTCTTGAGTCAAATACAAAAGAGCTTTCATCTGCTGAGAGCGCTTCAATAACAGGTGTTCTAAAAGTAGGTGAAGATGAAATCACACGTAAGAGTGTAGATATCAAGAACTCTGTTGACTACTATCCATCAGCACTCAAGACTGCGCCTGTTGCAAGTGCAAACAAAAATGGCTACATAGAGCTTACTTGGAATGCTAATGATATCAATGCAGGACTTGAGTCTTATAGCCCTGTAATGCAATTCTCAATTGATAGAAGAGAAGCCTCAGGGGATGCTTGGACAACTCTAAAAGGAAGCGATGGCAATACTTTATATGTTGCAGCTGATATTAAAAATGAGGAAGGCTACAACTACTATGACGATTATACAGCTGAAGCTGGTAAGGACTATGTATATAGAGTAATAACTCAATATGTGCTTACCTTTGATGCGAATACAAAGGTATCCTTTGATGCATCTAAGGACAGTGCGCCAATATCAAATGAAGGCTATGTACAGGATACAGAGGTAAAGAGCTTCATACTTAATCCCGTTAGTGGCTTTGATGGCGATCCTGTAATAGGAGACGCTGAATACATTGTTGATCTCAATTGGACACTTTACCATGCTCTACCTGAGAACATGGAGTATGTTGTTACTAGATGGGATTGGGATAAGACAACAATAGTAGATGGTAATCCTACAGATGAGGGTGAAACCTCTACAGAAGATAAATACATAACTATATATCAAGGAACTGCTGATTCATATTCAGATACTATCACTCTTTCGGCAGAGGAGAATAAGAAGAAGCATAACTATATCTACTATATCCAATTAAGAGAGAGCGGCTCCTCTGCAAGTGATTATAAGATGGTAGCTGCTAAGTACAGCAATGGAGATGACGGAATACTTCCAACAAATCCATCAGTTAAGGCAATTACTTATATTTCTTCCCTATCTGCAACCAAGGATGATACAGCACTTGCTGATAAGATCATCCTTACATGGGAATATAATACAAGTGAGATAACAGATGCTGGACTTGAAATGTCTGATGTCCGCGTCCACATTCTCAAGAAATCATCAGTAGATTCGCAATATGTTGATATCAACAATGGTACTGATGGAATATCAGGTACAAGCTATGAAGATACAGATGTAGATGCTGGAATAACATATTCATATATTCTTCAGCCTTATTATATTGATTCATCTAGTCCATATAATGGAAGTCAATCTGCGGAGACAGATAAGCAGGCTACAGGAAATATCCTCAATGCTGTTGCCTCTGTAAGTGCAACTATCAATACATATAATGATAAAATCAACGTTACATGGAATGCTGTAGACAATGCTCATGGCTATACTATCTACTATAGAGAGAAGGGGAATACTGCTTGGACTGAAGCTACAAGAATTACAGATTCTACAACAACATCAGTTGATATCAGTGAAGATCTAGTACCAGGTACTAGATATGAGATAACAGTATCTGTGATAGATAATGCTGGAAACTCTAAGCCATCAGATACTGTAAGCGCTGAAGGCGAAATACTTGGCAATGTAAAGAATCTGGTTGCTACTGGCTCAAGTGATATAAAAGCTGATTACATCAAAGTAACCTGGGATAAGGTAGAGAATGCTACATCCTATATATTAACTATCTATGATGATGAAGGTACTGAGTTCTACTCTGAAACTCTCAGAAATATAGATGAGACTTCATATACGCTAGAAGCTTCAAGTGCCATTATCTCTGCTTATGCTGAAACTCACGAATACGCACTTTCTAGAAAGTATTACTTCACTGTAACTCCTGTAGTTAAGGATCAGAAGCCAACAGAAGATCCAACTAAAGCAGAAGGTTATTGGAT
>CAVHSB010000183.1:0-2885 GCA_963638635.1 Flexilinea sp. | reverse complement strand
TGATGCTGCAGCTGCATTACGGCTTCTTAGGTCCTTAGTCTGTGAAAAATGAACGAAGCATATATCGCTATCATCTATCCTATTCTCTTTATAGAGCTCTTCCATCATTGCCTTTACAGCCTGATCTATGAGCTCTGCATTATCATCATCTACTGTTGTTGCACCTCTTAGTGCATATACATTCTCCATATCATCCTCCAATTCTGATTCCATTGATTATTATGCTGTTCAATAGATCGATTACTATTGATGTTGCAAAATATATAGCAAGTCTTATGAAGGTAAGAACAACAGGCTTTATTACGAATACCTTGCTGGAAATAGTGCATAGAAGCGATGCCATTACTATCCAGAAGGCCTCAAGGAACAAAGACCATCCTATCACCATCTGGATTGTTGTAATAAATGAAACCAAGCTCTCATTTACCGGAAAAAAGAGACATAAGACAAAAAGAATCGCAAAAAAAGAATAAAGCGCAAGAAGATAGGTATGCACTCTTGAAGAAAATTCTATGATTCTGCGAAACGCTAACATAGCTCTACATTAGCACAAGAGAATGAATTATCAAAGAAGAGTTAGCATGCCAGGCCTAAAAGAAGCTGGAGAGAGTCGAATCAACACGGGAGAATCAGACTCTAAATATACCTTTCTGCTCTTCAGTCTATTTGATTGAGATATGAACGTTGATGAGAGAGGCCTATCGCCAAGCTCCCATAATAAACCACTGCTTTTTACTAGTGCTCTCTCATTAAGCGGAAATATTGAAATATCATCATCTATACGCCCTGTTAACTCACCTTTTCCAATAAATCCTATTAAGACATCACTATCTGTAAACCAATATCGAGGAAGCCCATAGATCCTGAAAAGGGAAAGAATGGAGAATAGATGATCGATTCTTCCGCCTCCGCCGCCAAGCAGATCATAGCTTCCATCAAGCTTCTTTCTTATAGCAAGCTCTGTATCTGTCTCATCCTTATCTCGATTGCATGGCTTATAGCCTAATGCGATAAGCTCATCCTTATTTGCAGTTGAATCAAAATCCCCAACTACATCATCTATTCTGATTCCAAGTCTCCTAGCCGTATCATAGCCAGAATCAGCTGCGATTATCCTATCATAGCTAATATCATAATCAAATGCATCAGGTGCTAGTCCACCTGTAATAATAAGTGTGTTAAAAATTATGGAGCTCATAATAATCCTATGCTAATATTAAGTGTATCATAAATAAATTCGGAGTTTTTATGAGTTATAACGAAAAATTTGCAAAATTCGGATTAAGGCTTCCAAATGTTCTTCTACCTAAGAAAAACATCAATCTAAACCATTGGGCTGTTGTCGCATGTGACCAATATACTTCAGAGGAGGCTTATTGGAAAAAGCTTGAAGCAGAAATCGGAGACGATCCTTCTACTCTCAAGATCATCTATCCTGAGGTTTATCTTGATAGAGATGACAAGGAAGAGAGGATAAAGAAAATCAATGCAACAATGAAGGAATACATCAAGAATGATATCTTCGATGAATACAAGGAGACCTTCATTCTTACAGAGAGAACAACTGAGAGCGGTAAGCGCTATGGCCTAGTTGCAGCCTTGGACCTAGAAGCATATGACTATAGCAAGGATTCGAAAACCCTAATCAGAGCAACAGAGGGAACAATTCTCTCAAGAATACCACCAAGAAAGGAGATAAGAGAGAATGCAGAGCTTGAGCTTCCACATATTCTTGTTCTTATCTCGGATAAGCACAGAGCAATCATAGAGAAGCTCGTTGAAAGAAAAGATTCTCTACCTCTGCTATATGACTTCGAGCTAATTGCTGGAGGTGGCCATATCAAAGGCTATAGAGTCAGCGACGATGAAAGCCTAGAGTCTATATACAATGGCTTTGAGAGGCTATATAACGAGCTTGATATAACAAATCCTCTTCTATTTGCAATGGGAGATGGAAACCACTCACTTGCTACTGCAAAATCCTGCTGGGAAGACATAAAGAAGAGCCTGACAGATGCAGAAAAGAAGACCCATCCAGCAAGATATGCCCTGCTTGAGCTTGAGAACATCTATGACAAGGGGCTTGAGTTTGAGCCAATACACAGAGTTTTCTTCAGCTTGAAGCCTGAAAACTTCGATAAGCTCTTAGCCTCATATTGCAGCTCCTTTGACAAGAAAGAAATAAAGGATGAAAAGGAACTAGATAAGAAAATAAACGAAGATGGTCAGCACTTCGGACTAAAGAGCAATGGAAAGCTTTATCTCTATACAGTAAATGGCGGCATTAAGCAGATAGCTGCAGGAACCCTGCAGCTTATAATCGACGAGATGCTCAGAGAAAAGCTTGGCGAGGTTGACTATATACATGGCAAGGATGTAACGCTGAAGCTTGCAGATAAGGATGGCAATATCGGAATAATCCTTCCAGATGTCTCAAAGGAGAGATTCTTCTCAGATATGCTCAAGGATGGAGCATACCCAAGAAAGACCTTCTCAATAGGACATGCAAACGAGAAGCGCTACTATATGGAAGCAAGAAAGATAAAATAGCTACTTCAGGATGAAAGAGCCTTGGCGAAGTACAGCATAAGGCTCTTTTGTTGCATCTATAAGAGTTGACGATACTCCAACCTTAGGCTCTCCCTTTACTATGAAATCCACCTTCTCACCAAAGGTCTTAATGATTGAGTCAAAATCATTGAGTGCAGGAGATCCTGAAATATTGGCGCTGGTTGAATATATAGGCCCCGATACAGCTAGCAGGGATAACAGAAAAGCATCATCTGGAATACGCACTGCAATTGTTGATTCATCCTTTTTGCTTTTAAGTATTGCAGTAAAGGGTGCAGGCCACATAGAAAGAAGATCCATTGGGACCTTAAGAT
>CAVHSB010000182.1:0-2917 GCA_963638635.1 Flexilinea sp. | reverse complement strand
CAAAAACCATTCTATCATGCGTGCCTCAGGTTCGATTCCTCGGGCAGCATTTTTTTACACAAAATTTGAGGTTTTCATAAGAAATATTAAAAAGGGTGCTACTTCAGCCAACATTGACTTTTGTAACACCCCCTTATTATAGTTCGGTTTTCAATCAAGGTCGATAAGCACCCTTCCTGTGGTATCTCTCCATTGATTTTTCCTTAAATACTATCCGTTAGCCTTTCGATAGGCTTCTGTTTTCTTGGAACCAAGCGGCAATTCAAAAGAAAGAGGACTCCTACCTACTTTTGATAGCTGCCTGAGCTGCTGCAAGGCGTGCAATAGGAACTCTGAAAGGAGAGCATGATACATAATTAAGTCCAATAGACTGACAGAATGCAATAGTCTTTGGATCTCCGCCATGTTCTCCGCAAATCCCCATCTTCATATCTGGTCTTACAGAGCGCCCGAGTTTTATAGCCATCTTAACAAGCTTTCCAACACCGTCGAAGTCGATTGTCGCAAAAGGATCGTAATCATAGAATTGCTTATCTGGATCATTTACATAGTGATTCAGGAAGGACGCAGCATCATCACGGGAGAAGCCGCATGTCATTTGAGTAAGGTCATTTGTACCGAAGGAGAAGAACTCGGCCTCTTTAGCAATTTCATCAGCTGTTATTGCAGCACGAGGAACCTCAATCATAGTACCTATCTTATATTCAACCTTCATCTGATTCTCTTCAAATACCTTGTTGATTACTTCAATAGCATGCTCTTTACAGAATACGAATTCCTTATAAATGCCAACAAGAGGAATCATGATCTCTGGCTTAACATCAATGCCCTTTCTCTTTACATTGATTGCAGCCTCGATTATTGCTCTAACCTGCATTTTCAGAATTTCTGGATATACAACAGCCAAGCGACAGCCTCTGAAGCCTAGCATAGGATTAAACTCATGAAGAGAATTGATCTTCTGAGCAATCTCTTCTGCAGAAACTCCTAGCTGAAGAGCCATCTCATGACGTGATGTATGGTCATTTGGAAGGAACTCATGAAGAGGAGGATCAAGAAGACGAATAGTAACAGGAAGTCCCTTCATCTCAGTAAAGAGCCCCTCAAAGTCGCTTCTTTGCATTGGAAGAAGTTCGGAAAGTGCTGCTTCTCTAGCTCCAACATTATCTGCGAGAATCATCTTTCTCATAGCTATGATTCTCTTACCACCGAAGAACATATGCTCTGTTCTGCAAAGTCCTATGCCTTCAGCTCCAAGCACTATAGCATGATGAGCATCAGATGGAGTATCGGCATTGGTCCTAACACCCATAGTCTTAAGCTCCTGAACATAGCTCATAAACTTCTTATAGTTCTGAAATAGCTTTGACTCGCTCTCTCGCATTGAGCCCTCAAGTACCTGCATGATTTCACTAGGCTTAACAGCAATCTTCTGTGCATACACATTTCCGGTAAAGCCATCAATAGCCATATAATCACCTTCGGTTAATGTAACACCATTAACTGTCAAGGTCTTCTTAGGCTCATCGACTATGATTTCACCGCAGCCAGATACACAAGGGCAGCCCATACCTCTAGCAACTACAGCAGCGTGGCTCGTCATACCGCCTCTGCAGGTTACGATGCCTTTAGATACAGCCATGCCTCCGATATCCTCTGGTGATGTCTCAACTCTAACAAGAAGCACATCCTTTCCTAGTGCAGCATTAGCCTCAGCATCCTGGGCATTGAAATAGATCTGACCACAAGCACCTCCTGGGGATGCATTTAGGCCCTTTGTAGCAGGCTTTATAGCAAAATCCTTTATTACCTTCTGGTCAAGAATTGGAGCAAATAGCTTTGAGAACTCAGATGCAGGAACTCTGGATACTGCTGTCTTCTTATCTATTAAGCCCTCCTCTACCATTTCCACCTGGCTTCTGAGCCATGAGAATATAGTTCTTTTTCCGTTTCTTGTCTGCAGCATATAGAGCTTGCCTTCCTGGATAGTGAACTCAAGATCCTGCATATCATGATAGTGCTTCTCAAGCTTCTCTCTGATAGCGCATAGCTCCTTATATGCATCTGGATTTACTTTATTGAGAGTATCTATCTTCTGAGGTGTTCTGATACCAGCAACTACATCCTCACCCTGTGCATTCATAAGATACTCACCGTAGAACTTGTTCTCACCTGATGATGGATCACGAGTGAATGCTACGCCAGTTCCGCTTGTCTCGCCCATGTTGCCAAATACCATTGACTGGACATTTACAGCTGTACCTAATAATCCCCTTATATCATTCATGAGCCTGTATTTGATAGCTCTCTCGTTGTTCCAGCTTCTGAATACAGCATCAATTGCCTTAAACAGCTGGTACTCAGGATCTGTAGGGAAGTCCTCGCCAGTTGCCTTCTTATAGATTATCTTATAGCGCTTGATTACCTCTTTTAGATTCTCAACACTAAGCTCTGTATCAAAAACAAGACCATTCTCATCCTTAACAGATTGAAGCGCATATTCAAATTGAGCATGAGGAACACCCATTACTACATCCCCGAACATCTGGATAAAGCGTCTATAGCTATCCCATGCAAAGCGCTCATTGCCTGTTTTATCAATAAGAGCCTCAAGGCTATCTGGATTTAGTCCAAGATTGAGAACTGTATCCATCATGCCAGGCATTGACTGTGCAGCGCCTGATCTTACAGATACCAAAAGAGGATTCTTTCTATCTCCAAGCTTAGCTCCCATTAGAGTCTCAAGTCTTTTGAGATTTGAAAGAACCTCTTCCTTCATCCCATTTGGATATCCACCATTATGCTTATCAAAATAATCACATGCTTCTGTCGTGATTGTAAAACCAGGAGGTACTGGAAGACCAATAGCTGTCATATCTGCAAGGTTTGCACCTTTTCCTCCAAGAAGGCCCTTCAT
>CAVHSB010000181.1:0-2947 GCA_963638635.1 Flexilinea sp. | reverse complement strand
AAAGACAAATGAGATTCCACATGCCAGGGAGGCGATAAAGTCTTTATTGGACTGCGCCAACATTACATTCACATTCGATTCTCTTCACACCAACATAGAGACTGCGAACCTGATAATCTCTCTTGGGGGAAACTATGTAGGAGGGCTCAAGGGTAACCAGAAGAAACTGAATGAGTTTGCAAAAGAGAAATTCACGGATGAATATATAGAGAAGTGTAAAGGGAATGTAAAACTACATGTAGAGACCAGCGAGATAAGCCATAACCAACTGGAGGTGAGAGAGTTCTACCTTTACCATCTTTCATCAGTGGATAAGAGGAGTCAATTCCTTGAATGGAATGGAGTTGAAACTATTACATGTGTTAAGAAGGCCACCTGTCATAATGTTACAGGAAAGAAGACAGAAGAGATAAGGTATTACATCTCCACCATTAAAGATATTGAACTTATTGCGACTACAATACGTTCTCATTGGGCGATTGAGAACAACCTGCACTGGGAATTGGATACAGTAATGCGTGAAGATGAGTGTGCTTTCACAAATAGAACTGCCGCTCTCAACTGGAGCATCCTCAGTAAGGTGTGTCTCTCATTTCTCAGAAGATACCAGCAGCTTCTGGGGAAGAAAGCTCCATCCAAGAAAGGATTAAGAAAGAGAATCGGCTGGAGTTTTGATTCCATGCTCAGTGAAATTTTCCTTCTGATGGATCCGGACGAGCTTAAAGAAGCTTTGACGCTTATTCCTAAAGAGCAAAAATAGAGAAACGCTTCTACTGTTAATAATGTGCTTACCTCCCTTTCTTTCTGGGAGGTAAAGGCAATGTCTTTACCTCATGGCGATCTCTATCTTTGTGTTCATAGCTCCCATTGAAAAATGAAGATTTACCCTCAAAAAGGAAAATTTTGAAAAAATCATAACTTTACCGGCCTGGCAATGGTTATTTGGTACGTTTGTCCTACTGGTGTTAAAGAATAAGAGGCGACAATGTTTAAAAAACAGAAAATAAAGGCTAGTATATTTTGGGAGATATTGATTGATGAGATTTTCTAAGGCTTTTGCTCTTATCTTGATTGTTTGCTTTGTTGCTTCAATGCCTCTTTTTTCCAGCGTAGAGGCAGTTTCTTATGGCACGACAGAGCAAGAGGCAAAAGACAATGCATATAAAGCTTTATGCGCTAATATATTCGGAGAAAATATATTCGTGAAAAGTGAAAGCTCGACCTCTGCTAGTGGAAGCTCTTCAGATAGAAGCTATAGAGAAGATGTCAGTGCTGTAATGTATTCATCATCCCTTATTGGTGTAATATATGATACTGAAAAAGAGAATGGCTTATATAAATGTATTGCATCTCTTTCTGATGGATATAAAGGTGAATACCTTCGCAAAGTAAATGATGCTAAGAAGACATTGGAGAGCATATATAGCGATAAGCAAGAGAGTGATACAAAGCGCTATGAAAACCTTCTTTTAGCTATGAAGAGCTATGAGGATTATAAAAAGGTTGCGTTTGCTTTGGGTGTCTCTCCTGATAATATTCCATCTCTGGATATTCCAGAGACGATGCTATCTCTTATGGATAAGTATGAGAGTGCTCTGATTGGTGAACAGAATGAGCTTATTATCAAAAAGAGAGAAGCTAGTGATGATGCAATAAAGGATATTAATAAGCAGATTGAGCTTTATAGAAATGATATCGAGAGAGTGAGCAAGGAAAAGAAATCAAGAACAGAGCAGGAGCTTGCTGTGAAGAAGGCTTCACTTGAGGCTATTATAGCGTCTTATAAGGCTCAATATGAGAAAAATGTTGTTGTTACCTATAGCTCCAACTTAAGTGAAGTCATAAAAGAGATTAAGAAGGCTATTGAGAATTTCAATGATATCGCTAATAGCTATGATGAGATTCTTGATAAGAATGCTTCAGAGATAGATCAAGCTATGGATATCGAGGTTGAAGCTATAAGGAATAGGAAGTATAGGACTGCGGAGCTTTCTTTAACTGGCGAGCCTATTCTCGAGGCTAAGAAAATAAGAGACGAAGAGATTGAGACGTATAAGGCCGAAAAGGAGAGAGAGCGTGATGATACTATAAAGCTTATACAGGATGGCCTTTCTTCAAGTATTCAAAGTGCATATGATGAGGCCTCTTCTCTGATTATGAGCTATGAGCAGAAAGAAATGTTCTTCAACTTATCAACTGGTACTCTCAAGGTTGATAGGGATCTATATGATGGAGAGGATTGCAGCTGGATATTTCATCCTTATCTCCTGATTGATGAAGAGAAGGTAGAGACTCCGACTCTTAAAATATATTACACAGCTTTAGCTGGAAAGAAGCCTGTAAAGGGCAACGATGAATATAATGATGATGTGGATCGCCTAGAGCAGCTTCTGGACTCTGGCGTCTATGATTTAGAGGTTAAATGCTCATTAGTTGTTGATGCTTATGGCGGTGTTTATCGCTTATATCTTCAGAATATCGCATTATATGAATTCACAGCAGAGGGAAGAGAATTAAAGAGTAATATACAGGCCAAGGGTGAGCTTTTAAAGGATCTTCCGCTTGGTATTACCATGCACTCTGCAGAGTATTCATTCTTGACTCTAGAGTCTGCTTTCAATAGCAAGGCTGATGGAATCAACAAAGAGATTGCGACAGCTAAGACAGCTAAGGAAGAGAAAGAGAAGGCTGTTCAGGCAAAAGAAGAGAATCGTAATGCGATAAAAGCAGCAGCTTATAGCTACTATGGAACAGATAGAAGGGTTGTATTCGGACTTCGTGGCGGAATTGGATATGGGCCTGTAGTCCAGAATGTAAATGTCAGTCTATTCCAGTTGTATGGAGCATTTGATGTCGAATATCTTCTATGTGAGAATGTCTATTTGACAGCATATCCATACTTAGATGGTGGAAGGTATTTCTACAATATCTCAGACAGTAGCAAGTA
>CAVHSB010000180.1:0-3015 GCA_963638635.1 Flexilinea sp. | reverse complement strand
CATTAGTCTCGTAGTAATTACCCTTCTTATGATAATAGAAAGAAGGGATGCTCCATCTTGTTAGAAAGTATTGAGAAGAGCCAAGATTCAGCTCTCCATCGTTTACAAGAGCCATGCTAACACCATCTACATGATAGAGAGAGAATGAAGCATCAGTGCTGCTTGTACTGTTCAATAAGATGATCTTGCCGTCTATTACAGTGCCATAGATTGCATAATAGTCTTCAATCTTTATGATCTTCTCGTCCCAGCCATCAAGAGGATGCTCTTTGAGGCTGTTATATGCAGATAAATCCCATGAACTCCTAGTAAGAGTTGATTTTGTAAATAGATAAGCTGTCTTTGTTGTGACATTATCAGCAGTCTCTATAGCAATACCGATCATATATGTACCATCAATAGGGATTATCCCATTGAATGCACTGGGAAGCGGATATTGCATATCTAAGCTATCATAATCAAGGCAAGTGAAGCCACCACCGGATCTTAGAGCTGTGGGCCATCTGTTATCACCAGATGATACATCTTCTCTATATCCAATAGTGCCGGTATCATGATGATCAAACATTGTAGCAGTCTTATATACACCAGTAACCACGCCCGCCTTCTTGAGCGCTCTGTACGCTTCCTTCTGTGTCATGGTCTTCTTGATGGTGACATTGGTAGGAGGGATGAATGAGAGGCCGTTAGCGAAGCTTCCGCGCCATGTTCCTGTAGCAAAGTTCGCATTGCCATCAGAATCAATCTTGAAGCCTTCTGCGCCTTCAGTAGACTCATAGTTCTCGCTCTGGATAGAGCCACCGTTATTGAGCGTTATCTCTTCCGCTCCTAAGCTTCTGATGAAAGCCTTCTGAGCTGTCAATGCCTGGAAATATGCATAATATGCAGATGTTGATAACAGCGCCCCGCCGTAGTTGTTAACATCGCCCATGGTTGCAGCTGCTATCTGTGACCATATAGGATTATCAGCTGTTACGAGAGTCCATTCTCCATCCTTGTAGATGTAAGGGAGAGGCGCGCCCACCTCTGCTGTATTGAGATAGTAATCGCCATCGTTTATATCTGAGCCATCAGGCTTAGTTGCAGGAGCTTCTGTATAATGTCCAAGATATTCTCCCGCCTTGCCGTCATCGCCTTTGATGCCTGTTATCCTTGTATATTGCCAATCATCTGTATCGCTGTTTCTTGATCTTCTCCATAGATACTCATTAGATGAGATATCTGGCTGTGTAGTGCCCCAGGGAACTACCCAAGCCATAGTCTCTCCGTTATAGACTACACCAGTATCGTTGTAGACGAATTCATACTCTTCATCTGGGTAGATCGTGAAGCTCTTAGTCTTAGAGTATTCTATGATCTCAGCCTTGCCATCATAGGTCTTTGTTATGATAAGAGAGGATGATTCATTGCCATAGGATACAGTGATCGTTAAGAAGCGTCCTGTAACCATATCCGGTGTAATAGTGAAGGTTCCATCTGTCCAAGTCTTCAACACACCGCCAACTACAAGAGTAACAAGTCCCTTATCTGAGAGTCCGCTTGTGTAATTGGTAAGGGTTATGGAAGCTGGTGATGCTATCCCCTCTGAATCGTAGGAGAACTGAGAACCGCTGTTGCCGAGAGAAAGCACCAGAGGGCGCTTTGTCTTAGGAACGTTAACGCTTGTTGAATATGATATGTACTTCTGAGCATATGCTGTTATGGATAAGCCATTCTCGACATTATCAAATAGAGAGATAGGAATAGTCCCATGCCCTTCTGAATCAAGTACTATGTTAGTGCTTCCAGCCTTCAATAAAGGCGGGTAATAAAGCCCACTGTAAGCAACAGTAGCTGTCATGTCGCCAGTGATTGCTACATTATCATAATAATATTCAGCAACGCCTTCTGAGACAGTGAGGGCTATTGCAGCTTGTTCGAATGTCTTAACGACTGTGATTGCCTGTATTTCGTTCTCGATAGATATCTGAGCTGTAATCTTCGAGATGTTCGCAAGATCTGATGCCTTGATAGTATAGGTTGCGCTCTGTGTAAGCACACTTGAGGTATATTCCTTTTCAACTCCGTTGATAGTGAGCGTTGGGAGCTTCGAGTAACCGCTCTGGGTAACTGATACAATTGCCGTCTCCGTGCTGTTCAATGGTACGTTATCAGCATAATAGCCTATCTCTGACTTATCGCATGCTATGCTTATAGAGCCAGCATCCATCACTTTGGATAGCGTAAGCATCTGAGACTCATTACCGCAGGTTACTTTTGCTGTAATCTCTCTTACATCCGCAAATGCTGATTGTGATACATCGAATGTATAGCTAGCGCTGTCTTCAGTAGTCTGCAATACTCCATTGAGGTAGAGCTTAGGAGCATATCTGTAATTCTCACTAGCGACTGTAAGCGTGATCTTATCGCTTGCATCATGCGCTACATTATCAGCATAGTAAGCCACTGTAGTCTTATCTGCTGATAGGCTAAGAGAACCTGTAAGGAAATTCTTTGCAACAGAGTAAGTCTGCTGCATCTTATTGGTAGTAGCAGTGGCAAGGATTGAATTGCTGTTTGCAAACAATGAAGTAGGCTGTGCTTCATAATAGACACTTGTCTTTGTCTCTGTGACCGCTTTGCCATCTATAGTGATTGTTACATTGATGTCAGACTGAGCAGTGAATACTATTGCTGTATTATCTACCGGTACATTATCTGCATAGTAATCAATCAATGTTCGGTTTATGTCAAAAGACAGATAAGAGCCATCCTTGCCTGGTTCGCCATCTTTGCCCTCTGACTTGATAAGAATAAGTTCAAGCTCTCTTGATATATCTGCATCATCTATAGTAGCTGTGCACTTTAGGATATTAACACCAACAGATAGCTCCGTCTTGCTTATTGTTATCTCTGTAGTAGTATCAGTAAGCTCAGTATCGTTGAGTGTCCATTTTGGAGTGCATTGATAGCGCGAAAAAACAAGCCCAGATGCAGTTACTACAGCACTCTGGAGCTCTTCATATAAGAATGTAG
>CAVHSB010000179.1:0-3034 GCA_963638635.1 Flexilinea sp. | reverse complement strand
ATGTAAACCAAAAGATTAGGGATAATACTATACTCTTTAAATCAATTTCTATTATTCTCTCTATTGCTCTTCTCCTTTATAGCTATCTTACATATAAGAAATATGGAGTTGATTGTGATTTAGTTTCACCTGTGAGATTTAATGCACCTGAAGGAATTACTCCTATTGATTCTGATTATCTTCTGAAAAGATCCTTAAATGGTGCAAGAGATACTCTTGGAATGCTATTTTATTGGGCAGATAAAGGGTATGTGGAAATCGCAGAGAAGGATAAGAGGGATTTTGAGTTTACAGCCTTGAAGCCATTAGATTCTAAGTCATCTGCTGAGAAGTCTCTATATGGAGCAATGTTTGGAAATTCGTTTCCAATTACGGTCACTGTAAAGGACCTTGGAAAGAAGAATCTTCCTGATAGATTCCAGAGTAAGATTGCGCCTCTTGTAGCTAAAAGCTTTTCAAAGGATAAAGCACTATTTGATGATGCATCTCGGTCAAAGCGTATAGCAACCTTGATTTTAGCTGCTTTTTCTGTAGCTGTATCCTCTATTGCTATAAGTGCTCAATATCTTGGACTTGCCATGATTCTCTCCATTCTTGTCTATGGCTTCAATTTCCTTGTCTTCTCTATCATTGCAGATAGATATACGAAGAAGACAATAGAAGGAAAGAAGCCTAAGGCCTTGATTGTTGTTTCTATTATATTTGCAATCATCTTTCTCTTCTTCTCAAATTATCTTGGAACTATATTCGGGCCTGAGACTCTTGGTATAGCGCATAGCACTATAACTGCTATAGCATTGGTGCTCACTATATTCCTAGGTTATGCCACAGAAAAGAGAAGTGAATACTATACAAAGACCCTTGAGGCTTTATTGGGATACGAAGATTTCATTAAGACCGTTGAGGAGGAAAAGCTTAAGGTTATGGTAGATGAGGATCCTTCACTGTTCTATCAAACTCTCTCCTATGCTATAGTCTTCGGCTTGGCAGAGGTCTGGGCGAAGAAGTTTAAAGGTATATATCTTACTGTACCTAGCTGGTATAGAACATCATCTTACTTTGATTATCTTGTCTTTATGGATATTACTGATAGGTGGAATAGAGCTTATAGGGTAGAAATGGCTAAGTATGCGCCAAGTAGACCTAGTGGAACGAGTGGTGGATCTCATTTCACTCATTCTGGTTCCTCAGGCTTCGCAGGAGGTGGATTCTCCGGTGGTGGATCTAGAGGCTGGTAAGAAAAAGAGCCCGGAAGAAGGGCTCTTTTTAGTTCTTTTATTTCTGTAACAGATCTCTGATTTGCTTTAGAAGCTCTAGCTCTGGCTTAACAGGAGCTGGTGTGTTAGCTTTCGCTTCCTCTGCTTGCTTCTTTTTCTCTTCTGCTGCATCCTTCATTCTGTTGCTTGCTCTTACAACTAAGAAAATAAAGAATGCAACAATAAGGAAGTTGAGTATTGCATTGATAAAGTTGCCGTAGTTGATAGTCAGCGCTGCTTTATCCTCTGTTGCAGCTTTGAGCGTGAATGCTAGCTTTCCGAAATCAACACCACCAGTTAACAGACCGATTATTGGGTTTATGATATCAGCAACAAATGAGTTAACGATTGCTGTGAATGCAGAGCCTACTACAACGCCTACTGCTAGGTCGAGTACGCTTCCACGTGCGATGAAATCCTTGAATTCTCCAAAGAAGCCTTTCTTGTTCTTATCAGACATTTTAATACCTCTGAAAATAATAATTAATGACAAAGTAAAACAAAACAGTGATAATGTCTACATTATGCAATTTCCTGATAACTATAAATCAATTTTGAATCCCCATATGACAGAGAAGGCTATAAAGGCAGCTAAGGATCTCTTTGAAAAAGAGCTCTCAGGTGCTTTGAAGCTTAGCAGAGTAACAAGTCCGCTCTTCGTTAAAGCTGGTAGCGGTATTAATGATGACCTCAATGGAATTGAAAGACCTGTATCGTTTCCTGTAAAGAATCTCGGTGAAGAGAGAATGGAAATAGTACAGTCTCTTGCTAAATGGAAGAGAATGGCACTTGCTGATTATAATGTTGAGCGAGGCAGAGGTATATACACAGATATGAATGCTCTTCGTCCAGATGACGATGTTGATGCTATTCACTCTATATATGTAGACCAATGGGATTGGGAAAGAGTAATAGGTGTAGAGGATAGAAATCTAGATTTTCTTAAGAGTGTTGTAAAAGATATATATGCAGCAATCAAAAGAACAGCATTTCTTCTATCTGAGCTATATCCAGAGCTTGATGATTATCTTCCAGAGAATATTACATTCATACATAGTGAGGATGCTGCAAGAATGTATCCAGATAAGACTCCTAATGAGAGAGAGTATGAGCTTGCAAAGAAGTATGGTGCAATATTTTTAATTGGCATTGGCTATGGTAATCCTCCTCACTCAGGTAGAGCTCCTGACTATGATGATTGGTCTACTGAAACAGATGATGACCACCATGGACTTAATGGTGACATTATAGTTTGGGATAAGGTTAGGGGGGCAAACCTAGAGCTCAGCAGCATGGGTATAAGAGTCAATAAAGAGTCTCTTTTAAGACAGCTTACAATAAGAAACCTTGAGGCTCGCAAGGATCTCTATTGGCATAAGCGACTTCTATGTGGAGAATTTCCGGAGACTATCGGAGGTGGAATAGGGCAATCTAGGCTTTGCATGTTCCTTCTTCATAAGGCTCATATAGGAGAGGTCCAGGCATCTATATGGCCTGATGAAACACTCAAGGAAGCTAAAGAAAAAAGCATCTACATAATTTAAAATAAGGCTCTAAGGTTGATTTCCTAGAGCCATTTTTCTTATTTTATACTCTTCACATAGGTTAGATCTTCAATTTCATATTTGATTTTATTGTCAGATTTAGTCACTGTAACTTCAGGGTATGTCTTACCATCCTTTATAAGGGTTGCTTTGGTTACATTATCTTTAATTTCAGCTTTGAATGAGAATGTAACACTGTCATAATAATACTCCTTGGTATCTTCGATATAATAC
>CAVHSB010000178.1:0-3048 GCA_963638635.1 Flexilinea sp. | reverse complement strand
TCTTCTTTGTCTGACCCTGCTAAGGCTATCAGCTACTATGAAGATATGGAGAAAAGCGTAGAAAAGGAGAGCAAGAAGCTCAGAAAGAGCTTAGATAAAGCATATAGTGCAAGGAATGCTTCAAAGGCAAATGAAGCCTATAGCAGTCTTGTAGCGCTTAATCAATATAAGATTACAAAGGAGCAGAGTGATGAGCTTTTAGCTTCCATCATCAAGAATGGCTCTGACAAAGCTAGCCTCAAGTGGCTTTATGAGAATAGCTCATACTATAATCCTGTATTGACTCTTTCTTATAGCTATAAGTCAGCAAATAGAGTCGTGTATAAGACAAAAAGCGTAAGCGTGGTTCCTGGTGAATCTGTTACTCTTCCAGATGATAGCTCTATGGCACTAGAGAGCGGCGTATTCTCAGGCTGGGGTATAATAGAGGGTGAGGTTACATATAAGCCAGGAGAGACAATTGCGATGCCTGCAACAAGCCAGACACTCTATGCTGTCTATAAATCTGCTGTTGCCTTCAATGATCCTATAACTGGCTTTAATGAGGTTATCGACGATGTCAAGAGCGGAGATGTAGTTACAGTTCCAGCTTTAACAAGTGATGATGAAGCTGCTTACTTTGAAGGCTGGGTTGATGGAAATGGTTCATATATCGCACCTGATGAAAGTGAATATACTGTCGAAGGTATGGGCTCTACATTTAAAGCACTTTGGGATAAGGTTTCTTTTGAAGACTTCAAGGCAGATTACTATGATCTTGCTTCAATTCCAGTCAACAATCAGGTTTCAATAAGCTTTAAGCTCAATAACAGTGGCACAGAGGATCTTAAGAATCTTAAGCTCAAGCTTTCATCCTCTGACTCATCTCTCAAGGTCGTAAAGGATAGCGCATATGCAAGATATCTCTCTGCAGATTCTTCTATAAGCTTTGTGAACTTTGTAGCTGTTGGATCAAAGCCTGGTTCATACACTCTTACGCTTACAGCAGAGGATGGCGATGGGCATACCTGGGCTGGAGACTTTGCAATAACCATAAAATAAAGAAAATATTTCAAAAATTGATATGCCGGACATTCTGTGTCCGGCTTTCTCTTTAGCATATAGTCAAAGGAAGGACAAAATGCCAGAGAAAAATCAATTTGAGAATATTTTAAGAGAAGCCAAGGATGGTAAGAGATCTGCTATTGAGCTTGTAATTGAGTACTACGAGCCACTTGCACGCAAGGTTGCGACATATTTCAAGAACAGGCTTTCCGATGGTGATAGCCACTATGATGATTTTCTCCAGGAGGCTCGTATTTCATTGCTGTCTTCTATAGATAAGTTTGAGATAGATAAGGGGGGGCAGTTTACATATTTTGCTGAATATGCAATGAAGGTAAGCATCAGATCATACCTTAACAATAATTATAGAACGATAAAGCAGCCAAAGGGGCGTAATGAAAAGGTTGTTAAGCTCAATAAGGCTTATTCTGCACTTGCGCTTGATGGAATAATGAATCCAAGTGATGAAGAGCTTATAGAGAAGACTGGCTTTAATTCAAAGGAGCTGAAGAAGGTCAGAAGCGACAGAGAGCTGCAATGTACATTCTCATTGGATTACAAGGATGAGGATGTAGATGAGAATAAGAATCTCATGGATGTTGTTCCTTATTATGATAGTGCTGAAGATGAGCTATTTGCTAAGGAAATCAAAAGCTATCTTGAGAGAATAGAGTGGAAAAAGAGGTATGTGCTTTGCTCTCTTATGGCTATATTTGGCTATGAGAAGAGAAGTGCAAAGGAGCTTGCTGCTATGTTCTCTGTATCCATAACAACTATAAAAAACTGGGAAAAGGCAGCAATCGGAGAATTAAGAGCATATGTTGCATAATTCAAACCTGGTGTTGAACAAATAGACCTTGCTAAATATTATTTAGCGAGAGGTTGATATGGATAATTCAGTTCTATTGAAGGCTATCTCTTTTTTCTTGATGATTGTAGCAGGGTACCTTTTCAAGCATTTTGGAATCATCAGAAAAGAGCTTGGCAATGAGCTTGCAATAATAAGCATGAAGTTCTTCCTTCCAGCATCTATCATGGCAAGCTTTGCTACCTTCAAGATGGACTATGCAATACTTGTTCTTTTCCTCTTTGGATTAGGCGGTAACGTACTTCTTTTGCTTATTGGCTATTTTATATCAATAAGGAAGGAAAGAAACGAGAAAATCTATTATATGGTATCCGGCAACTCATATAATATCGGAAACTTCGTTCTTCCATTTGTCTCTTCCTTCTTTGGGCCAGTTGGAATTGTCTCTACATCAATATTTGATGCTGGTAACTCTGTAATGCTTTTAGGTCTTAATTGCTCTTTTGCTGAAATTCTGGCTGGAAATGGAGAGGATAGAAGCCATAGAAGGGTCAGCTATATTCTGAAAAGACTATTTTCCGCACCAGCATTTGATGCTTATATGATTATGCTCATATTGGCTATGCTGAATATAAAATTGCCTCAGTCCTTCTATTATGTATGCACTGAGATAGGTAAGGCCAATGGTCCTATTGCGATGTTCATGATAGGAGCTATGCTTGAGATCAACTTTGATAGGCGTTATTTGAATATGACGCTGAAGATGCTATTTATAAGAGCTGCAGTAGCTAGCCTCTTGATGTTCGTGATATCAAGAATGTCATTCCTTCCAGAAGAGGCAAGAATAGCAGGCATGATTATCGTATGGTCTCCAATTGGAAGCGCATCAGCTGCTAATACAGCTATTTTGGGGGGCGATGCTGGAATAGGTGCATTTGTTAATACTGTATCTCTTGTGTGCTCGCTTATAATGATCCCGACTCTTTTAATATTATTGCAATAAAATTTTCTAGACATTAAACTTCTAGCTGTGCATAAACGTTTATTGATTATCAGCTGTATCTTCTTATTCTCAATTGCTTCATGCAAAACTACAGATAAGACAGATCAGAGCAGCGCTATATATAAGGAGAGAGCCGAGAGAGCTATTGAGAAGCTATCTGAGGATATAGCTATATACTCTGAATACAGTGCAC
>CAVHSB010000177.1:2108-3070 GCA_963638635.1 Flexilinea sp. | reverse complement strand
AAGCCATTGATAAACTTGTATCATTCAATACAGAAGAAAAGACAGAGAAATTAATGATGGAGCTTCTAAATGGCTAAAGAGCAATTCATAAGAATATCAAGGTTAATAGGTGAAGAGAATATAGATAAGCTTAGTTCCAAGTGCGTATCAGTTGCTGGTGTAGGAGCTGTTGGGGGCTTTGCTATTGAAGCACTTGCGAGGTCTGGTGTTGGTGAGATAAGAATTCTCGACTTCGATACTGTAAGCGAGAGCAATATAAATAGGCAGATAATCGCGCTTCACTCAACAATAGGATTATATAAAGCAGATGTAATGGAGAGGCGTCTTAAGGACATAAATCCAGATATTAAGGTAAAGGCATATAAGGAATTCCTTACACCAGAGAATAACCATCTTCTTTTTGATGGTGCAGACCTAGTTCTTGATTGCATTGACTCTCTCAACCCAAAGCTCAATCTGCTTGAGGCTGCTTATAAGAACAATATCCCAATAATCTCTTCTATGGGGGCGGCATTAAGAAGAAATCCAGCGCTCATCACAACTGGCGATATCTTCGATACATGGGGATGTCCTCTTGCTCGCCAGATCAGGGCTGGACTCAGAAGACGTGGAGTCGACAGAGGTATTGAGTGTGTATTCTCGCCAGAGAAGGTGAACTTCAAATATATAGATCCAGAAGAAGACGAGAGTGCCGAAAGAATGATAGACAGAGGCCGAAAAAGAGTTGTGCTTGGATCCCTGCCAACTATTACTGCAATATTTGGAGAGAATATGGCGCAATTGGCGCTAAAACGCCTGTTAGGTGCTGATATTTTTGAAGGAAATGCTGAATTTAAGCCACAAATGAAGAAAAGCAGCAAAAATCGATAATATTGCATATAGATAGTAAAGGAGTTTCATATGAAGAAAACTTTACTATCGTTAACAGTGTTGTTAATAGCAGCACTTGTACTCTTCCCATC
>CAVHSB010000177.1:0-2098 GCA_963638635.1 Flexilinea sp. | reverse complement strand
ATCCTGTCATGAAAGCAGTGATCAATCATCGACTTTAAGGATCTTCTTTAAAAGCATTGACTCAAGATCTCTTCTTCCAAATGATCCTGATTCTATGACTGTAGCCAAGTACAGAGTAACCTTGACAGGTCCAAATGACTATGCGAAGACCTTTACAACAACAGCTAATGACCTCAGCATTACAGATATTGTAATTGGCAACTACAATATCGATGCACAGAGTCTCAACAGCAAGGATGAGGTAATAGCAGCGGGCAGCACATCTGTATGGCTATATAAAGGCAATAACTCATTTACAGTCACACTTGATACTCTATTTGGCAGTGGTACATTCAAGGCATCCTTCAAATGGAATCCAAAGCAGGTAGTAGACCCAAAGGTAGAGGTTGAGCTTATTGACCAGGACAATCAGAAAGTGAATATCAGCACTGATAAGATTACACTCGATAAGACAAACGGAACCTTCAAAATCGAGGCCATATCACTGCCTGCAGGTTCCTATTCAATGCACGCAAAAATCATAGACAATGATGTTATAGTATCTGGCTTAGTTGAAGCTGTAAGAATAGCAAATGGAGAGATTACAGAAGGAAATGATCTAGAATTCATTATCGGTAACACTAGCGTTTCAATGGTGCTTGGCTTTAAGGATATGGTAGCAGCACCGATATCTGCAACTGTGACAGCAACAGAGGAGAATGTTAATGAAGGAATTCCTGATAAGGTTCTGTTTCAGATAGTACTAGGAGAGCTTCCAGAGGGAATAAGAAGCGATGACATATCTGTGGAATGGTATTTGGAGGGAGAAAAGCTTGAAGGTGAGAATAGCCTTTCTCTAAAGCACAAACCAAAGCCTGGTACACTTAGATATGATGCCCTTCTCTACCATTCATTCAAAGGCAGCATAGGTTCGATAACTATAAACTATAAAATGCCATACTACCCTGTTTAAAACAAAAGTCGCCACCCGTTAAAGGTGGCGATTACTAATAGAAGCATGAAGAATTATTTCTTCTTATGTCTATTCATTCTGAGCTTTTTCTTTCTCTTATGAGTTGCGATCTTATGCTTCTTTCTTTTCTTTCCGCAAGGCACAGTAGTACTCCTTATTTCCAATTGGATAAAATGTAATTACCCGACTATTATTGCTTTTTGAAGATATATCGTCAAGACGATAATGCCAATTAACCTACATTTCCATTTATATATTTGCTTACATGCAGATGTTTTCCACCAAAACCTAGTGGTGAGTCATCAACACAGACTTCTCCATTGACTGTCTTCATAGGAAGAGCAAAGAAATGATCAGGCTTTATATACGTTGTAACCTTCTCAACTACCCCCTGTCCATCAAACTCTAGAACTGAGCCAACTGGGATATCATCTGCAAAGATTACTTCGCAAGTTGAGTGGCTATCGTCCTCCGGATCTGATGCAGCTAATAGCATTCCATAGCTCTTTACTCCTCTGAAGTTAGCTGGCTTCAGGTTAGATACCAATACAATATTATGACCAAGAAGCTCCTCTCTCTTATAGTAAGGAACAATAGAAGAAACGATAGTTCTCTCTTCTCCATTGCCAGTATCAAGCTTCAGAATGTAAAGCTTATCGCCCTCTGGGTGCTTATCGCACTCAACAATCTTAGAAACCTTAAGAATGACTTTTTTGGCAAAAGCATCCTTTATAGATAGATTCTCATCCATTTTATCTTCTCCGTTTACTTTTTTATTATCCTTCTTTACTTCTCTCTCTTCTCTTTCCTTTTGGCTTCCAGAGTATCTATCTCTGAGCTCCTCTACTCTCTTGTCCTCAAGCTTTGTAAAGAGAAGTGATACATTGCCAACTTCAATATCACCAGAGAACCTTCCGATATCATTCCAATTAAGCTTTTCAAGCTTTAGGAATGAGAGGATTTTCTCACCAGTTGAAGGCATATAAGGTGTAACCATAACAGCAAGATCTCTAATAAGGTATAGCAGAGTTCTTAAAAGTGCCTTAGCCTTCTCTGGATTCTCTACTCTGAGCTTCCATGGCTCATTATCCTGGAATGCCTTATTGCCGATATCAGAGAGTGAGAATATAGCCCTTAGAGCATCTC
>CAVHSB010000176.1:0-3132 GCA_963638635.1 Flexilinea sp. | reverse complement strand
TAATTCTGCGCATTGTGTGCTAATTAAGACTAAAAAAGAGCTCCAGAATAATCCAGAGCTCTATAGCTTCTATCAGTTATCTGTTAAAAGAGGTGATACATAATCCTCAGGAAGGCTCTGTATGTACTCATCTATAGCCTTTGCAACGTTCTTTGAATATGCTACAGCCTGAACTACTGTCTTAGCTCCGAGTACAACGTCGCCAGCTGCGAATACTCCTGGACAGGTTGTCTCACCATTCTCATTTGTAAGAAGAAGACCCGCCTTGGATGCCTGAAGATTCTTTGTGGTATTTACAAGCTTTGATTTTGGTCCCTGGCTTATAGCTATGATAGTGGAATCTGCCTCAAATAGCTTTGGCTCATTCTTTTCACCTATGATTTTTCCATCTTCATCTAAGATGTTGTCATCTAGGATAGGACCATCATCAGTAATCTCCAGAGTGTTCTTTCCAAATAGGAACTCAGCACCATCAAGTCTTGCGTACTCTGCCTCTTCCTCGCTTGCTTCTATCTTGTTGCGTCTAGCAATTAAGGTAACATGCTTTGTTCCCTTTCTGAGAAGTGTTCTAGCAACATCCATAGCAGTATTACCCATTCCTATGATTGCTATATGATCTCCAAGATGGTATGCATCAGGGTTTGCAAGGAAGTCTATTGCAAAGTGTACGTTACCTAAGCTTTCTCCCTTGATTCCAAGCTTCTTCGGTCTCCATACGCCAGTTCCGATGAAGATAGCACTGTAGCCATCTCTGAATAGATCCTTTATTTCAAGAGCTCCGCCTATTGTTGTATTAGGTCTTATCTTTATGCCAATGCCTCTAAGCAGGTTTGCATAGCGCTCAAGGATAGACTTAGGAAGTCTGAAATCTGGAATACCATATTGCATGATACCTCCGATTTTATCTTTAGCATCAAATATAGTTACCTTGTAGCCCTTCTTAGCCATCTCAATAGCAACAGTAATACCAGCAGGACCTGCTCCGATAATAGCCATTCTCTTGCCATTCCATTCTGGGATATCAATCTTGATCTGATCCAGACAAGTGTCTGAGATGTAGTTCTCGATTGATGATATGTGGACAGGCTGTCCTTTTTTCCCCTGTATGCAATTTCCTTCACATTGCATTTGGTGATTGCAGACAATAGAGCATACAACAGATAGTGGATTGTTGGAGAATAACATATCTCCAGCTTCTCTTAGCTTTCCTTCTTTTAATAGATGAATCATCTGTGGAATTGGTGTGTGGATAGGGCATCCATTAAGCTGACACATAGGCTTCTTGCACTCATAGCAGCGATTAGCCTCAGCAATTACATGAAGAATCATATCTAGCCTCCTACTTTGATTTTACCATCAAAGTAGGTAGTAATTCCTACCTTAATTTTGACTATTAGCGTTCAAATGAGCGATAAATAGCTATATAATTCTTTAGTTATCGATATATTAGGATATGATTTATGAAATTCATTCAGCTTTGTTGACTATTGAATAACAAAAAAGATATTCTAACATAGAACAAAGGCGTTCACTCAATAGGGGGTGTACGCCTTTTATTCTTAATAGACCAGGAGCTTTGATATGTGCGGATTCGTTGGAATGTTTGAAATTAAAGAAGATAGCACGAAATACAGAGATAGAGTTATTTCGATGTCACGTAAGATTAGACATAGAGGTCCGGATTGGTCAGGCGTTTATACAGGGAGTGATTCGATTATATCTCATGAGAGACTTTCAATCGTCGATCCACTATCTGGTAAGCAGCCTCTTTATTCACCGGATGGAAAGCTAGTCTTAGCAGCCAACGGAGAGATTTACAATCACCAGGAAATCAGAGAGCGTTACAAGGGCAAGTATGATTTTAAGACCAAATCAGACTGTGAAGTAATACTGGCTTTGTATCAGGATAAGGGTATTGATTTCTTGGAGGATCTCAATGGCATCTTCGCTTTCTGCTTATATGATGCTGAAAAGGATGCATATCTTGTAGCTAGAGATCATATAGGAATTATTCCACTTTATCAGGGCTGGGATGCCGATGGCCACTATTATGTAGCATCAGAGCTTAAAGCGCTTGAAGGGGTATGCCTCACAATAACAGAATTCTTACCTGGCACACTCTTCTATTCTCTAACAGGAGAGACTAAGCATTGGTATAAGAGAGATTGGGAGAGCTATGATGCTGTTAAGGATAATACTAGCAGTGTTGATGCTGTAAGAGAGGGCCTAGAGGCTGCAGTAAAAAGACAGATGATGTCTGATGTGCCTTATGGTGTTCTATTATCCGGTGGTCTTGATAGCTCTGTTATAGCTGCTATTACTGCTAAATACGCTCAAAACAGAATTGAGACAAATGGTGCAGAGGAAGCTTGGTGGCCTCGTCTTCACTCATTCGCAGTTGGCCTAGAAGGATCACCTGATCTTATTGCTGCAAGAAAAGCAGCAGATTTCATTGGTACAGTTCACCATGAGGTTCATTTCACAATCCAGGAAGCACTAGATGCACTTGATGATGTTATATACCACCTTGAGACCTATGATATCACAACGGTAAGAGCTGCAACTCCTATGTTCCTGCTTGCTAGGGTTATAAAGAGCATGGGTATTAAGATGGTTCTCTCAGGAGAAGGCTCAGATGAGCTCTTTGGTGGATATCTCTATTTCCATAAGGCTCCAAACGCTAAGGAGTTCCATGAAGAGACAGTAAGAAAGCTATCTAAGCTTCATCTATATGATTGCTTAAGAGCTAATAAGGCTCTAGCTGCATGGGGTGTTGAAGGTCGTGTTCCATTCCTCGATAAGGAGTTTATCGATGTTGCAATGAGACTTAATCCTGAGGATAAGATGAGCAGAACAAAGGATGGCAAGACTAGAATCGAGAAATGGATTGTAAGAGAGGCATTCAAGGATTACCTTCCAGATGAGATTGTATGGAGACAAAAGGAGCAGTTCTCAGATGGAGTAGGCTACTCTTGGATTGACACTCTCAAGGAGACAACCAATAAGCTCATTAGTGATTCTCAGTTCGCTATGGCGGAGATGAGATTCCCAATCAATACTCCAGCAACTAAGGAAGAGTATTACTATAGATCAATATTCGCTAAGCATTTCCCATCAGAATCAGCTGCTAAG
>CAVHSB010000175.1:0-3146 GCA_963638635.1 Flexilinea sp. | reverse complement strand
CTTTTAGAGCATATCAAGAGCCGTCTATAGGATATCAAATACAAAAATAATTCATTTTTTACTTAATATTTATTAAGTCTTTTACTTCATCTATTGTTTTTGCCTCTATTGTCTTGAATAGAAATTGAGGATTCTCAGCATCCTCAACTAAAACTAAGGATGGTGAATCTGGTTCAGGAATATGGTCTGAAATCCATTCTGATACATGTTCCTTTGCACCCTTTTCAAGCGCATTGTACATATCCTCTATCACCACTGTCTGAAAAGCACCAGTTGAAACCCAGCGCTTCAATTGCTCAAGGCCCTTACCTGCATCCTCGCTTTTAAAGGACTTTCTGTTGTTTATTCCTGTATTTCTTGGATTTGGCGAGAATGTTATCTCAGCTTTAATGAAAGACAGAGAAAACGGCTCAATATCTCCTCTATATAAAACAATCTTTCCCATATTATCTTCCTAGTGATTCATAAATAGAATAGATAGAGCTTCCTGAAGCAAGATCTGTTATAGCGCTCTCGCTTGTTGCTTCAAGCTGTGCCTTTGCTTTATCATCCTCGGCTTTGTATTGAGAAAGTTTATCATAAAGATAGTTGATATCTCCATTATTTACTTTATCCCTTACAGAGGATAAGAACTCAATAGCACCAGAAATATCGCCCATGCCAGCCTTGAGAAGAGCTGCATTATACGCAGAGTTTACATGGTTGCTATTAATCCACTCATTATAGAATGCGTTATAAGCAAGGCTGAAGTTGCCATCCTCTGCTGCCTTATATGCACTCTGCAGGCTCTTTACCTTAGGCTTATTTGCAAGAAGCTCCACGCTGTAATAGCGACGGGTTGGAATAAAGTCATTGATCATAGAGGATTGCATATTATTTACCTGCTTCTTAAGTGCATTATACGGATCATTGTTGATTGAATATGGGATAGCATAGCCATATGGAGTATATGTGTACTCTGTATAGCTTGGAGAGGACTTAGTATAGCTTCTCTTAGCGATGATCCTCTCTGTCTTCGTATCTACAACAGTCAAGGATACTGTAATAGAAACTCTCTGATAATAAGAATAAGTATAGTGTGGGGTTCTTATGGTAAGGCCTGTATATGGATCTCTTGAGCTCTTATATGAATCAATGTATACACGTGAATACTCATCTACCTTAAGATCATCAATTGATGGGATTATTATCGCATCTATTCCTCTCTCTCTGAACTTCTCAGATGAGTTTATTCCTATTCTAGATAGCATGATCATAGCATCAGTATCTGCTGGAGACATAATCGAGAAGTAGCTGTTTCTAGATAGTGCACTCACAACAGCATCTGTAGTGTAGGCTGCAATATTGCTCGGAAGCGCACTAGAGTATGAGGAATATACAGGATAGGATCTGCTATCAAAATCATAGGCTCTCATATATGGAGAAGAATCCATATAAACACCCTTATATGGCACTGCAGATGCTATTGCAATATTCTTATAGTGTGACATATCGATATTTGAGCTCTTCATATATGGTATATCGATAACAGTTGCACAGCCTGTTAATATAATAAGCAATAATAACGAAACTAATAGTAGCTTATTTTTCATTTATCATTCTCCTTTTGGGTTTTCATTGAGTCCTCAGGACATTATTAAGCAAATACATGCTTCTTTGAGAACTCTATTGCAAGCTTTAATGCTTTAATGAGGTTCTTATTATCTGCAATCCCCTTTCCTGCCTTCTCAAGCTCAAGTCCAGTTGTTATTCCAACACGAAGGAAAGGAAGACCCCATGTGATTATTACGGCATTCTTATCAAGAGTAACTGAGTCTAGCTCATTCCTGAAATAGACAAGTACAGCGCTGTAGTCTCCTCTTTCAGCTCTTCTATATACATCCCTTACAGGAACTGGACCTATCGCATTTATTCCAAGAATTTCAGCTTTCCTTATGACAGGCTTTATAATCTCAGCCTCCTCTGAGCCAAAAAACTCACCGTCGCCTAAATCTGGATTCAGCGCTGCAACAGCAATAGGCTTAGAGCTGTCAAAGAAGTTTGATACAAACAAAGACTCTATCCTTATGATTGCATCCATTATCTTCTCTTCACTTACATTTGAGAGCGCTTCCTTTACTGATCCATAGTAAGTAAGCAGGAATACATTTGCATTCTTGAAGCGATACATATTCGTAAGCCTGCTGCTCTCAGCAAAGGAGGAAAGCAAATCCGAGATTGAATTCTCTTTGTATCCAGCAAGCCCCAGGGATATGCTAGATACGGAGGGAGTCACCAAGGTCAATGCAAGGCTATTGCATATTATATCCACAGATGCCTTAACGCTCTCATAGGATGCATAGCCTGTCTCTTTAGCAGGAACTCCATATTTGAAATCAGATACATCAATTGCTGATGTCTCATAGAAGATGTATTGTGCCTTATCGGCTCTTGCTTTTTTAAGCTCTTCCTCGTTTTTGACATATTTGTCAAAAGACAGCGGTATATTAAGATCGTCTGATGTCCTTTTGAATATATTGCTATCACCTGTAACAATCAGACCAAAGGATGGAGAGAGAGGCCTCTCCTTAACTGTTTTGAGTATCATTTCAACTATAGTGGAAGTACCTTCTCCCATACATAACGCAACATACTTAAGCATATCTAAACTATACCCAATAGCAGATTCTTTTGCTATAGAATATTTTGAAAGCAATCATCCTCAAGCTCGATTATTTACATTGAATTTCATTTGCGCTATATTGCGCTTATGTGGTTCTTTGAAGCTGATGAGGATGAAAGAGACATAGAAAAGGAAGAAGAGCTATTCTCAATCATCCCTGATACAAAAGAAAATGATGACTTTGCTGGGCTATCTAGGCTCTATGAGGATCTAGACGACGAGGTAGAGGATCTAGATTTCTAGATCAAGATATAAGGCTATATCTCTCCAGCAAGAGACTCTACTGTAGCTTGTCTCAATTTCTTTATTAGCTGTGCTTGTAAATAAAAGCACATTTATGCCCAATGCGCTTACTTCATCTAAATTCGAGATAGTGTCATCAATGAGAAGCTCTATGGAATTATCTTTTGATGCCTTTCCCTTATCATAGGTGCATATGAGTCTGTCATATACAAAACCGCAATTCTCTAGTTCCTTCTCTGTT
>CAVHSB010000174.1:0-3184 GCA_963638635.1 Flexilinea sp. | reverse complement strand
CATTCTCGATCGGCTTTGCAAGCATATTGGAAATAGCTGTATACAGCTTAGTCGCTATAGCTGTAACCTCGCTTGTTTATCTCGTCATCTTCTATAGAACAGAGAGCGTTAAGACAATAATCAAGACACTTAAAAAGCTTGCAAAGCGTAAAGCAAAATAAGCGCTATTGTTACTTTCTTCGTTATCCAATAATATTGATTACATGAAAGACGAAGATAAGAAACCACTAGCAAGGCTTATGGCATTCATCATAAAGCATTCAACTCTTGTAATCCTATTGATAGTCGCTCTCACAGCATTCTTTGGCTATGAAGCAACAAAGATAGAGCTCGATACCGATATATTCTCATTCATGACAAGTGCAGAGCCTGCTGTCTTTGTCAAAACACCAGAGAATAAACCAGTTGGAGCTCTTAAGCTCTCTGGCATCAAGGATATTGCACCAGAGCCTGATAGAGGCGAAGTCGTTGAAGTACCCTATAGAGATAAATCCGGCATAAGCGACTCTGAAGATCTAGCTAAGTTAAAGTCTGAATACAAAGAGAAGCATGTAGAGTCTACTCCGAATCCATATTATGATCCTAATAGAACATGGTATGGAGATGGATATGTAATAGTATTCACATCAGATGAGATGTTCACAACAAAAGTGCTAAATACCATCTACAGTGTAAGAGCTGAGCTGGCAAAAAGATGGGAAATCGGACCATGCTTATCACCATTTGACTATGTAACAGTAGAAAAGCATGGAACAAGGCTCTCTATTGTTCCTATTGCTCCGGTAAAGGAAGGAGAGATATGGACAGATACAGATGTTGAAGTATTCAAGCAGCGTCTTCTAAGTGATTCCGTAGCCAAGAACTATCTATACACAGAGGATGGATCTACGATAATGCTCTACTATAGTGCAAGAGGTATCTGCGAACAATCACTTGAAGAGCTGGATTCTATAGTAAATCCATTAAGACAATATGGCAGAGTTGCGCTTAATGGCGGAGGAATGATCAACAATGCCGTAATGAAGTATATAAATAGAGACCTCATACTTCTTGTTGCATTGTGCTTTGTTGTAATTCTTATTGTCTATTATCTATCTTTCAGGTCCCTCAGAGCTATGCTTATTCCAGCCTCAATGTCATTGATGGGAATAATATGGACACTGGGGACTATGGCCTTAACAGGATACGATTTAACGATTGTAACTATCTTGACGCCATGTCTTGTTCTGACGCTTGGATCCTCCTACTCCATTCATATGGTAAGCGAATACTATGAGACAATGAAGGAAGGCAACGCAGGAAATCTTCCAGTGCACTTCTCTAAGATTTCAAAGACTATATTCTTTGCTATGCTTACAACAGTGCTTGGCTTCCTATCCTTCCTGATCTGCAAGACAAAGATATTCAAGGACTTTGGAATCACAATAGCAATAGGTGTTGCTTATTGTGCTCTCTTGGCATTCACATACCTTCCTGCAATACTTTCTAAGACAACAACACCTAAGCAGAAATCAATCACAAAGCTTAAGGATGGACTACTTACAAGATTTGTTAGATTCATAGCAGATAAGGTAGTGAGATTCTGGTATGTATTCTTGATTGTAGTAATCGTAATATTCGGCTTATTCATGATAGCTAAGGATAGAGTATCCTTTGACTCTAACTATATGGCCTACTTTCCTAAAGATGATCCAATAGTAACTGATTCTCTTCATTTTGCAAGAACACTTGGTGGCACTGACCCATATTACTTTACAATAAAAGCACCTGAGGGAAGCACTAAATACTTCCTTCAAAGCGAGAATCTTAAGGATGTATATGCATATGAATGCGCTGTATTAGCTGCATGCCCAGATGCTGTTAAGATCCTCTCCTTCAGCCAATACGTAAGCTTCCTGAATGAAGTATATAATGGAGAGTCTGGAATACCAGATAACAATGGTCTATTAAATCTTCTATCAAGGACACTCTCTCAAATAGGAAACAATATAGGAACAGATGTTCTGGATATGCTAATAAGCTCTGATGGAAATGAGATGACTCTATCAATCAGAAACTATGATTCAGTAAATGGTGATCTGCAGTCTACTGCTAGTGCAAAGAGACTTGAGAAGGCCCTGGATTACTATCGCTATATGCTTCCAAGCGAAAGCGAGAGCAAGATCTGGTGCTCAGCCTCTGACAGCGTTAAGTCAATAGATATAATAATGCACGATCAGCAGGCTTCAACAATGCTCTCATTCGCGCTTATATTCATTGTTGCTGCTATAGCATTCTTATCTCCTGCATATGGGCTTATGGCACTAGTTCCTGTTGGGGTTGGTGTAATGATCAACTATATATTCATGTGGATAGCAGGTATACCATTTGATATTGTAACCATAGGCTTCTCATCAATAGCTATAGGAGCTGGAGTAGATGATGCTATACACTTCACTCTCCGATACAGAATGAAGAGGAAAGAAAACCCAAATATTCCAGTCAAAGAGCTTATAAAAGCAAATATATATGAAACAGGAAGACCTATTATCCTAACAACACTTAGTATAGATGCAGGTCTCATAATGCTTGTATTCGCTTCCTTCAGACCTATAAAGTACTTTGGTATAATGATGTGTGTTGCACTTACGGCAGCTATGCTTGCAACACTACTTACGCTACCTCCTGTAATCATACTCTTTGATAAGATCAAAGCATGGATTCTTAAAAAGGTTAGGAAGTAATAGTGGTCAGCATAATAGTTCCAGCATATAACTCTTCAAAGGTAATTTCTGAGACAATAGAATCTGTTCTTAATCAAACCTATAAGGATTTTGAGCTCTTGATTGTCGATGATGGATCTAAAGATAATACAAGAGAAGTAATTGCGAATTATACAGACCCACGAATACGCGCCTTCCATGATGAAAATCACGGAGTATGCCATGCAAGGAACCATGGTCTTATTGAAGCTAAGGGAGAGTATGTTACTTTTACAGACAATGATGATATCTTGGAGCCTACATATCTAGAGAAGCTTGTAAAAGCAATTGAAGGCGTTGACTATTCTCGCTGCAACTACAGCAAGATGGAGAATGGTAAGCTATATCCTGATCCGATACTATCAAAGCTACCAGAAAAGACTACAGGATTAGAGATTCTCAGAAAAACACTTACCTCAAGTGAAAACCTCCAAGGCTATATC
>CAVHSB010000173.1:0-3197 GCA_963638635.1 Flexilinea sp. | reverse complement strand
TCGCTATACTATTAATCGCACTTCTATCAATCACATCAATTTTCGCAGCTGGATCTAAGGAAGCTGCTTCTTCACAGCCATATAAGATTGGTATCCCAGATGATGCTACTAACGGAGCTAGAGGTATTAAGCTTCTTGAAGCTGCTGGACTTATTACAGTTGATCCATCTGTTGGCTATTCACCAGAGCTTAAGGATGTAACATCCTATATTTATAATATCGAAATTGTTCCAACAACAGCTAATACACTCACATCAACACTTGATGACTTCGCAGCTGCTACAATCAATGGAACATATGCAACATCAGCAGGGCTTATACCATCAAAGGATGCAGTTCTTATTGAGACTCAGGATGCAAGCGGCAATAACCCATATGTAAATATCATAGTTGCTCGCTCCGCAGATAAGGATAATGCTACTTACAAAGCTATTTGTGATGCATATCACACAGAGCTTGTTGCTAAGTATCTTGTTGCTAAATATGACGAAGCATTCTTCCCTGCATTCTCATATGACGATAAGGGTGAGTATTCATTAGATACAGTTGTATCCTTAATTGATAACTACAAGACATCAAAGGATGGAAAGAAGGAAGTTAAGATAGGTGTATGCGGCAGCAAGAATGATTACTTCAACGCTGTACAGTATGTCCTTGATCAGCAGGGTGCTGGCATCTACATCAAGCTTGTAGAATTTGATGCTTACAACCTTCCAAACGAAGCTCTTAACAGCGGTGACATCGACCTCAATGCATTCCAGCATAAGGCATACCTCAATAAGGAAATCGCATCACAGGGCTACAAGATTGAGCCAATTGCTGATACTCTTATCGCTCCTCTTTCTCTATACACAAAGAAAGCAGCAACACTTGATGAGCTTAAAGCACTCATTGGAAAGAAGAACTAATCATGTACGAGAATAATATACTCGAATCTATTAAGGGCGACAGGGGTAACCTTGTCGCTCTTCGTCGTCATTTTCATATGCATCCAGAGGTTTCAAGGAAAGAATTCAATACAGCTTCTTACATTGAAGACTATCTGCATGCGCTAGGCCTTGAGACTAAGAGAGTAGGAGATACTGGAGTCTATTCTGAGATAAATACAGGAAGAGAAGGCAAGACTATAGTTTTAAGAGCAGACATAGATGCTCTTCCTGTTTTGGAGATGCATAGCAAGGATTGTCCTTATATCAGCCATAATGTAGGAGTATCTCATGCATGTGGGCATGATGGACACACTGCATCCCTTCTTGAGGCTGTTAAGTATCTAGTAGATCACAAGGAGCTATACTCAGGCACTATCCGCATATGCTTCCAGCAGGCAGAGGAGATAGGCTACGGCGGACGCTTATTCGTTGATGGCGGCTATCTAGATGGAGCTGATAGAACCTTCGGTGTGCATATGGAGAGTGGTAGACACGTTGGAAGAGTCTCTCTTACAGCGGGGCCTAACAATGCATCTGTAGATTGGTTCAGAATCAAGATAAAGGGTAAGGCCGCACATGTATCTACTCCTGATTTAGGAGTCGATGCGCTCTATGTCGCTTCAAGCATTGTTGTAGCTCTTCAATCTATTGCTACAAGACGCAACAATCCGACAGATGCTGTTCTTATCGGGGTTGGTAAGATGGAAGCAGGTACTGCCTATAATATTGTTGCAGAGGATGCATACCTGGAAGGAACTTTAAGATGCATGCTTCCGAATATAAGAGAGAACACAAAGAAGGACATTGAGAATGTATCTGAAGCTATTGCTTCTATATATGGTGCCGAGGTCTCCTTTGAGTGGAAGGATTTCACAAGTCCTCTTATTAACGATAAGGAATCAGCCAAAGAGGCTGCTGCTGTAGCAGCTAGGTTGATTGGCAAGGATAATGTCGATACAGATAGGCCTTATTCTTTGGGTGGTGATGACTTTGCAGAGTTCATCATTCACACTCCTGGTGTGTATGCATATATAGGGTCATTCAATGATGAGAATCCAGATACACGTGTTGCACATCATAATAACTATTTCGATATAGATGAGGATGCTTTAGTGATAGCAGCTTCGCTATATGCCTCATACGCTATCAACTTCTTAAACGGAACAATCTTCGACTAAGAATTCACCATTTGTAGTGTAAATAATAGAGCCTCCTGTATTCGCAAGAGGCTCTATCTTTATCAATAGTTTATTGATTATTTTACAAGGTGGAATGCGAATCCGCCGATTTCTTCGTTGAAGTAGCAAACCTTCATCTTGCCCTTAGCATCTCTAGAAACTGTATCCTCTTTTACTGTGAAGCCCTTGTTTTCAAGGAAGTATACTGTTCTTTCAAGATCATAGCAGCGGAATGCAATGTGGCCATTAGCTCCGAGGTAGTTCTTCTTCATAAGCTCGATGTCCTTGTTCATGAAGATTGAGCTGTTGCCCTCTTTAACGTCCATACCAAGCTTTGCAAATTCTGTTGCAACGCTAGCTGCTGCAGCTGCATCTGGAAGGTTGATTCCGATATGAGCAAGTGTAAGACCCTGTAGCTTGATTACAGCTTCCTTGCAAAGTCTTGTGATCTCTGCCCAGTTCTCTGATTCGATTAAGTCTGCCTTAACCATCCATGAGCCGCCTACTGCCAGTACATTAGCTGCCTTTGCATAGTCTGGGAGGTTGTCTGGGTTGATTCCGCCAGTTGTCATGAACTTGACCTGTGGGAATGGACCTGAGAGGTCTTTAAGCATCTTAACGCCACCTGATGATTCAGCTGGGAAGAATTTCAATACTTTTAAGCCATATGTGAGTGCTCTCTCAATCTCTGAAGGAGTCTGTACGCCTGGTGTTACAGGTACATTGTGATCAAGACACCACTTAACTGTCTCTGGGTTGAAGCCTGGAGATACGATGAACTTAGCACCAGCTTTAACAGCCTTCTCTGCAAGCTCAGGGTTGATTACTGTACCAGCACCAACTAGCATATCTGGGTATGCCTTTGTGATTCTCTTGATAGCTTCTTCTGCTGCATCAGTTCTGAAAGTAACTTCAGCACAAGGAAGTCCGCCTTCAATCATTGCCTTAGCAAGGCCTTCTGCCTTGTTAGCGTCATCAATCTTAACAACTGGAACGATACCAATGTTATGGAATTTTGTGAAAAGTTCTTCTTGAGTCATTCTACTCTCCATTCCTTTTTTATTTGATACTAGGATTATAACATAAGAAT
>CAVHSB010000172.1:2128-3198 GCA_963638635.1 Flexilinea sp. | reverse complement strand
CTTCGAATCGGCTGCCGTCTGCATCGAATGTAGGAAGCTCTGTAATGAATGCCGTATTCTCAAGCACATCAGAAACCTTAGTCCAATGCCTGTCTCTATTGGCCTTTCCTGCATCCCATATTGTGTTGATGACAGTATTCTGATCTTCTTCAGTAAGGCCCTCTGGAAGTATCTGCTTAGCCCTATCAGTGAATGCTATCTTAGAGCTTGTATTATCAGCCATGGTCCTAAGCTTGTATGCCTGCTTAGCTGTTACATGCACATCGCCGACAGCGCCGCCCAGACCTAACAGGACAGCTCCTGCCATACCGCCCAGAGCTTCCTCGAACATATCCTTTGCTGCATCCGTGAATGATACCGGCGCATTCATATCAGAAAGCACGTATGCGATGTTCTTAGTTATGTCTTCTGAAAGTCCCTGGAATGCTTCCTCAAGGCCTTCCTCCAAAACATCCTTTGCCCACATGGCGCCGATTGTCGCAAGCCTTCTTCCGAGCGTTCCATCAAGGAGGCTCTTTGTTATGACCTTGCTTGCAAGAGCATTTGCATCTATTCCTGTCATCCGCAATGCAGAAGTGCTCAGACCGCCTATTACTCCTTCAAGAGACTGCTCTATGCCGGATGATATCATGCCATGGATAAGGCCTATTCTTGATGCTGTCTTATGATCTATCCCCTCCTCGAGAAGATTCAGATATTGGTTACCGCCTTCGATCTCTGTGCCATTCTGCCATGCCTTGGCGATGCCGACAGCAATGCCTGCTGCTGCAATAACAGCGCCTATAGGAAGCGCTGCAACACCTGTGCCTGCTATGGCTGTTCCTGCAAGTGCGCTTCCTGCTATTGATAGGCCGGAAGCTTCTGCAAGTCCTGTAAGTCCAAGAGTAGTAGCCATAGTCCAGCCGCTTCTTGTTGCCATGTTCTCAAGTGAATATGCCGCAGTATTGGCTCCTGCCTTCAGAATATATGTAACCCATGAGCGCGGAAGGTAATCCTGCTTTGACTCAATCTGCTTTGTAAGATCCGCATATTGGGCCATGAGCTCCTTATACTCATCGCTGTCAGGATCA
>CAVHSB010000172.1:0-2080 GCA_963638635.1 Flexilinea sp. | reverse complement strand
GTGCCGAGATGTCCACGCTGCACTGTCAAGTCGCCCAGGGCAAAGGAATCCTTAATGGCTCTAGGCGCAGTCTTCCCCCTTGGTACGTTATTGAAGAACTGAGCGTCCATAAGGGCATCCAGGTTCCTGTAGGCTTCACTTACTGGAATATCAAGGTTGCGTGCAAATGCGATAGCTGAGAGCATATCAGCCTCTGCCTCTTCCGGATCTGCGCTTCTGAGAGCTTTCTCCTGCAGCAGGTTGATGCTCTCCTCATCCATGCCGCTCTCATATAGCTCCTGCTTGTTCTCAAGAAGCCTTGAAATGGATGATGAGTACTGAGCTCCGGTTTCCGGTGCGCTCTTTACTGCATTGTATTCTTTCTCTGTAAGAGGAGTGGACAGTCCCAGCTCCTCTGATTTCTTCTGACGCTCTGTCTTATAGCCCTGATAGTCGAAATGATAATTAGCCATAAGCCTATCTTAGACTTGCTAAAGCAATCTGTCGGCCCTACGTTTACAGGATGGATCAGCGCTTATAATTAGGCCACGTCTCTACCGGACCGAACTTCTTCTCTACATTAGCAAGGAGATCAAGATCCTTGCTTGCTTCTCTTCTCTCTTCACCGCTTTCCTTGTAGTCCTTGAGACTCATGTATTGAGTCCACTTGCTGCTTCCCTTCTCCTTCACATATAGATCCTTGCCATCAGCTCTGAATGCCCTGCCCCCGACTACGATCTCCGGTACTGCGGTAAGGCTTCCGTTGATGCGGCTAGGCTGTGTGACCACTGACTCTGAATTCTTCTCTGTCATGATGCCCTGCTCTCTGAGGATCTTAGATAGCTCATCTGCATAGTTCTCATATACCCTTCTTGCATTTACTGTAGCAAAATCATATCCTCCTCCGACCTTCTCATATACATAGCCTGCTGCTGCGAAATCATTATAGACATCGACCATGTTGGCATATGAGACTGTGCCGTTGCTCTTGAGAAGCGATACTGAGGTCTTAGCCTTGGCTCCGATATCAAGAAGGAGTCCTGTAGTATCCTTGTCTGCCATTGCCATAGCCTCGTCAAAGATTGACTTCATCTTATCTGCCGTGAGCTCATCCTTGCTGTAAGCCATAAGCCTTGTGTTGATATAGTCATAGGCCTTCTGCTCTGCAAGATGCGCCTCGATCTTCTCCTCCTCATCCATCGTCTTTTTCTTGTCAGCTGGAATGAAGTGCTCTGAGAGATGGCTGTTGCAGTCCTTATAGTAGTCCTGGAGGTTATCCGGCAAGGAAACCTTCACAAGATCTGATCTGTATTTCTCATAATCCGTATCAAGTGAGGTCTCAAAGGCAAAGAGCTTCTCCATTGAATCCTCTGTGAGTATCGCCTCTCCGTCTCTTCCCTTCACGATATTGCCATTCTTATCCTTGATAGCAAGCGATTCCCTGTACTTTGAAAGATGTATATCGCGTGATGCCTCAAGATTCTGCATAGCATCCTGCGGTGACATTGTGCCGTTGGCGACAGAAAGCTTAACTGAGGATGCTGTGGTATCGAAGGAGGTCGTGAGAGTATCCGTTACTAGCTTCTCTGCCTCTGTCCTGACCTTCTCCTCCAGAGCATTCCTTGTCTCGATAAGGCTGTCTATTGTTGATATCCTAGACTCAAGGACTCCCTCCTGTCCCTCAAAGATTGCAGTGTTCTTCAATAGCGTATCCTTCTCAACCTGCAATCTTGACTGTGACCATGAGGTGTAATTGCCTGTAGGATAGAGCGTATCAATGTAGTTGGTCTGTGCGTTGTTGAGATTCTCGTCGATGACCATCTGGGCATCCTTATCCATTGAGTCATAGTTAAGCTGCTCTCTTATGGATCTCTTAACATCCCCAATGCTTCCGCCCTGCTGGAAGAGCTCGGAAGCGATGCTGAATGCAGCCTGTCCGTTCTGTGCCTTAGTCGCTGCATTCTGCTGCGTGACAGTATTGCGGATCGTTGCCTTCTCTGTATTTGAAAGATCTGAGCCATCTATATACTCAAGCGCTTTGGAATAGCTTCCGTTCATAGCCATTCCCATAGCTGTGTTCTTGACGTTATCAAGCTTGAAC
>CAVHSB010000171.1:0-3214 GCA_963638635.1 Flexilinea sp. | reverse complement strand
TCTTCATCTATGACTTTAATATGGCTTCCGCTTCTTTTTATGATAGCCATATCTGAAAAATAAGAAAGCTCTCTAAATAACGAAGCCCTGCTTATAGCAAGGGAGGAGGCAGCATCGTCTCTATTGCTGTTTTCAAGCAGCAGGCCATCCTTTAGAGCATATGCAACCTTAAGCCTAGCGCTTGGAAGCGATAGCCTCTCAATACGCGATAGCAGAAATTGAAGCTTTTCGTTGAGTATTCGAGCATAGTACTCTATCGCTGCCTTATTCTCTAATAGCTTCTTCTTAAATAGCTTCTTGGAAACCAGGAAGAGCTCAGCATCCTCTTCGCACTCTAATACTGTTTTCAGATTGTCATCTATGAATAGATTCGATATTCCGAATATAGCTCCCTCGTCAAGCCTTGATATCACTATTCGCTTATTCTCTGTTATTTCGCTTTGGACAGATAGAGAGCCCTTCTTTACTTCTACTACGTATCTTGATGATCTGTAGCTATCATCAAGAAGAGCACCTTTTCTCAGGGCTATATTGATACCATCCTGTTCTTCTATATGAGAAAGTGTAAGAAGTATATTCATAGGTTAGCTTTTACTAACTTTTTTAGAGATAATCAATATAAAGTCTCAAATGAGACTATAAGGCTACATTGGTTATACTAGACTAACTGCATGAAAAGAATAGTTATAGTCTCAGGCACTGCAGCATCAGGCAAGACTGCTTTATTGATGAATGTCATACCTCTGCTCAAAGAAGAGGGAAAGAAGGTAAGCGCTGTGAAGATGGATTGCCTTGAAAGCGAGGATGCCAATAGCTTCAAAGGTTTAGGCATACCTGCTATAACAGGCCTCTCAGGGGATATCTGCCCAGATCACTTTTTAGTATCTAATCTTCCAGAGCTATGGGCGTGGTCAGCTAAGAACAGCTCTGATTATCTTTTTATAGAGAGTGCGGGCTTATGTCATAGATGCTCACCACTTACAGAGAAGGCTGTTGCTATTACTGCATTGGATGTTACTGCTAATGCTTTCTCACCGTCTCGTATGGGGCCAATGATAGAAGAGGCTGATGTGATTGTTCTCACTAAATGTGATCTTATTAGCCAGGCCGAGAGAGAAATACTCTCATGGAGAGTAAAAGAGGCAAATAAGAGGGCCAAGGTAATTGCCTTTGATGGCAGAGAGGGCTATGGAGCTGAACGCATCAAGGACTATATTGTCTCACTGCCAGCTATAGATAGCTATGAGAATGATATTCTTCGTCATACTATGCCTAGCGGCGTTTGCTCATATTGCGTCGGAGAGCGACGGGTTGGCTCATCCTTCCAGCTAGGAGTTGTTGGGAAGATAGCTTTCGGAGGTGAGAATGCATAGTATTACAATTCTTCCTGGCTTTAATAAAAGTGGCGTAAAAGAGCAATATGATTCAATAGAATTTAATTTAGGGGAGCTATGCGCTATCGTTGGTCCAACGGGAGCAGGAAAGAGCAGATTCATAAAGGATATCGAGATGCTTGTAAGAGGCGACTCTGTTACAAGGCGTATAGTTCTTATAGATGGCAAAGAGGTAATAGGTGAAGAGAGAGAATCAATAGGTGAGACGCTTATAGCGCATTTAGGGCAGAATATGAGATTCACTCTAGATTTGAGCGTCAGAGAATTCCTTGAATTCCACAGCGAAGTAAATGAAAAGAAGAATATAGAACTTGAGCAAATACTCTCATATGCAGGAGCTTTATCTGGAGAGCCTTTCTCTCTTTCCTCTCCTTTGTTTTCACTATCTGGTGGACAGAGCAGAGCCTTGATGACAGCCGATATTGCATTCTTATCTGATAGGCCAATAGTGCTCATTGATGAGATAGAGAATGCAGGAATAGATAAGGAGGCTGCGCTTTCTCTATTGATTGGAAAGGGCAAGCTGGTATTCCTTGTTACACATGATTCACATACAGCACTCATGGCAGCTAAGAGAGTTGTGATAAAGGAAGGTGCTGTAGAGTGTGTAAGAGCGAGAAGCAAGAGAGAAGAGGAGCTTTTTAATGTGCTTAATGAGGAATACAAGAGAAAGAATGAGCTTATAAGAAAGATGAGAAGAGGAGATGAGATTGTATGGTAAGGATTCTTTTATATTGGAGTAATATATGTGTTCTCAATAAAAGTGAGATAGAGCTTCTAAAGAAAGCTAAAGAGGACTTGTTGAAGGATGGAATAGAGCTAGATGTCAAGTTCTTTGGTCTTGGCTATCCTCTTCATATGTCTGACTATTTAAGATCAGCTGATGCAATAATCCCAGACATGATTCTATCAACAGATCTTGAGGTGTTTGAGGATGAGAGAGTCTATAGTAAGCTGGAGAATGAGCTTGTAGATGCAAGCGGACTGTATGCAAATACAATAAAGGAAATAGAAAGACCAATGCTATTGCCTTATTTATCAATTCCTTTAATGCTTTTTTCAAAGGATAAGGAAGTACTCTCCTTTAAGGATCTTAAAGGAAATAATGCAGCATTCGGTGGCATAAACAACTCAGCTGCTAAAAGCGTAGTTAAGACTGTTTGGTCGCTATATGGCAAGTCTGAGGCTGAAGCCCTATTGAAGAATGCCTTCATAGCACCAATGCCTATTGGAGCATTTCAGAGCGTTAGAACAGGGCAGAGTAAAACAGCAGTAATCCCATCCCTGTTTGCTCTAAGTGATACTTCCTGCATTTCATCTCCATTGAAGGAAGGTGTTCTTTCAATTCCTTCGTACATCACGGTGAGAAATACAGTAGATAAGGATGTTGCAAGAAGTATAATAGAACGTCTCAATGAGGCTGATTTCATCAAGCTATATGAAGAGCAGGGCAAGATGATCATGGCATCCAAAGAAGCTCCAGAGTGGTACAAGGCTTTGAATACTCAATTAGTACTTCCATCATATGACTTCTTAAATAATCTAGACTCTAATGAATTCTATGATCTCTATTGTAGGTATATTCCTAGTGCAGCTAAGTATTGAGCTTTTGAGGCTAAAATGTCAAAGCCTGCTTCTAATCTTTTATCATATAAATAATTACTAAACATGTGCATGAATAGAATTTAATTGGCTGTAAATTGATTATGGAGTTTTCAGAGGATTTAGGACTTCATAATGCCTAAAATCATTGAAAACCTCATCAAAGTGAATAAAACAAGCTTTTTGTACAAAATGAAAAAGTAAAGATTGTCCGCTTA
>CAVHSB010000170.1:0-3231 GCA_963638635.1 Flexilinea sp. | reverse complement strand
TATATATATAATACATAGAGATGATAGCTTAACTGTTATTGATCCTCTTTATATGCAGCAGGTTGCATGAGAGAGGTATTCAATATGAGAGCTAAAGAAAAAATAGATATTGTAATGAGTGGTAAGATATTGTGCTCTAATATATGCGGTATTCCTAGATATGCTTATGAAGTAATTCAAAGACTTGATACACTTTTTGAGAAAGATGTTATTACTATAGTTTTATGTGTACCGTCTGATATCCAAGAAAAACATGTACCAAGTTTAAATAAGATCAAGCTAATAAAATTAAAGCATGAGAGAAGTATTGTATGGGATTTTCTATATTCAGAGGCTTATGCAAGGCGAAGAAAAGCTTTGTATGTAAGCCTGTCCAGCAATGGCGGACTATACAAAAATAGCATTAGATGCATTCATGATATTCGACCATTGAGCTTTGATATAAAGCATGCAAAGAAAACGAAAAAAACTAGTCTATATAAGCTTAATTTTTATTTGGCTACCAAAAATAATAAAGTTATTGTAACAGTTTCCGATTTTTCTAAAAATGAGATTACTAGCTGTTTTAAGAATAATGACAATATAATTAGTGTATTCCCTGAAGGGTGGGAGCATCTGAATGATGTAAAAGATATTGCTTTGGATATTGAACCTAGAAGTTACTATTTCAGCATTGGAAGCTTAGCACCACATAAGAACTTTGAGTGGATACTTGAGGTTGCAAAGAGAAATCCAAATAGCAGGTTTGTTATATCTGGTGGTATATATAATAAGATATGGAATTACAACATTGATTTCAATGAAGTAAAGAATGTTGAATTCCTTGGCTATATTTCCGATGAAGAGATGAAAGCTTATATGAAGAATGCTAAGGCTTTGCTATTTCCATCTTTGTATGAAGGCTTTGGACTGCCGCCACTAGAAGCATTAGCGCTAGGTACTCCTGTAATAGCTTCTGATATAGAAGTAATGCATGAGATATATGGTGATACTATTCATTATGTTGATCCAATGAAATATGATTACAATCTTGATGCTATACTAAGTGAACCAGTAGATAGTGCTGATGCATTGCTAGAGAAAGAATCGTGGGATAAGTGTGCAGAAATGTGGCATGATTTGATATTGAAGAATATATAATGGAGAAAATATGAAAGGAATAATCCTCGCAGGAGGCTCAGGGAGCAGGCTGTATCCGCTTACAAGGGTAACGAGCAAGCAGCTGCTGCCGATCTATGACAAGCCTATGATCTACTATCCATTGTCGGTTCTGATGAATGCAGGGATAAGGGAGATACTCATAATCTCAACGCCGCAGGATCTTCCGCGCTTTGAGGAGCTTCTGGGGGATGGGAGACGCTATGGCATCTCACTGAGCTACAGGGTGCAGCCATCCCCGGATGGCCTTGCCCAGGCCTTCATACTCGGGGAGGAGTTCCTTGCAGGGGATTGTGCGTGCATGATACTCGGTGACAACATCTTTGCAGGCCATGGCCTCAGGGAGAGGCTGAAGAGCGCAAAGGAAAGGGCAGAGAAAGGAAAGGCCACGGTCTTCGGCTACTATGTCGATGATCCTGAGAGATTCGGCATCGTGGAGTTCGATGATAAGGGGAATGCGATATCGATAGAGGAGAAGCCGGAGAAGCCCAAGTCGAACTACGCAGTCACAGGCCTGTACTTCTATGACAGCAGGGTCACAGAGTATGCAAAACGCCTTAAGCCCTCAAAGAGAGGGGAGCTTGAGATAACGGACCTCAACAGGATATACCTAGAGGAGGGAAGCCTCAGCGTGGAGATATTGGGCCAGGGGTATACATGGCTGGATACGGGTACGCATGAGAGCCTCTTTGAGGCATCCTCATTCGTGAAGACTGTCGAGGAGCACCAGCACAGGAAGATAGGCTGCATAGAGGAGTCAGCATACATCAATGGGTGGATAGGCAGAGATGAGCTCATTGAGGATGCAGAGAAGATGAGGAAGAACCAATACGGAAGATATCTTCTGGATGTGGCAGATGGGAAGTACCTTGATGCTAAGGGAGCAAGAGGATGAGGACAGTTGCAGTTACAGGCGGAGCCGGATTCATAGGATCCAATTTCATATTCCATATGCTGAGGGAGCATGGCTATAGGATAGTGTGCTTCGATTCTCTCACATATGCAGGGAACCTCTCAACGCTGGAGAGCGTGATGGATGACAGCCGCTTCAGATTCATAAGGGGCGACATAAGAGACAGGGATGCCGTGGAGCAGCTCTTCGAGGAAGAGAAGCCGGATGTGATAGTCAACTTCGCAGCTGAGTCCCATGTCGACAGATCGATAGAGAACCCATCCGTATTCATTGAGACCAATGTGATAGGGACAGAGGTGCTTATGGATGCCTCGAGGCGCCATGGAATAGAGCGCTTCCATCAGGTATCGACAGACGAGGTGTATGGAGACCTTCCGCTGGACAGGCCGGATCTCTTCTTCCATGAGGATACCCCGATACATGCATCATCTCCGTATTCCGCATCAAAGGCATCTGCAGACCTCCTGGTGCTCGCATACCACAGGACCTATGGGCTTCCCGTGACCATCTCCAGATGCTCCAACAACTATGGGCCATATCAGTTTCCGGAGAAGCTCATTCCGCTTATGATAGCGAATGCGCTGGCAGATAAGCCTCTCCCGGTATACGGAGAGGGGATAAACGTAAGGGACTGGCTCTATGTGGAGGACCATTGCAGGGCAATAGACCTCATACTCGAGAAAGGCAGGATAGGCGAGGTGTACAACGTAGGCGGCCACAATGAGATGAGGAACATAGACATAGTGAGGCTTATACTCAGGGAGCTCGGGAAGAGCGAGGAGCTCATTGCCCATGTAAGCGACAGGAAGGGCCACGACATGAGATACGCGATAGATCCTGAGAAGATACACAGGGAATTAGGCTGGCTTCCGGAGACCAGGTTCGAGGATGGGATAAAGAGGACAATAGGCTGGTATCTTGAAAACGAGAAGTGGTGGAAGGATATAATAAGCGGCGAGTATCAGGAATACTACGAGAGGATGTATAAGGGGAGATGAGAGTGCTTGTTACAGGCGTAAATGGCCAGCTCGGGCATGACTCTGTGAATGAGCTTGCAAGGAGAGGCCATGAGGTATACGCATCAGACATAACGGATTCATATAAGGGCGCAATACCGATGGAGAAGTCCCATTACATCCAGATGGATATAACAGACAGGG
>CAVHSB010000169.1:0-3340 GCA_963638635.1 Flexilinea sp. | reverse complement strand
GGCTAAGTGGATACCTCAGAGACCTCATTTGCATAAGCGAACAACATGAAATAAGCGAATGCACAATGCTGCATAATAGCGGTATAGTGCAATATTATGCAGAGCCAAGAGACCTAAATGAATGTACCGAGGTGCTTGAAAATGCATATAAGAAGAATCTTGAAGTCAAGGTCATCGGAGATGGTACACACACTCTAATCAGCGATGACGGCTTTGATGGCATATTGCTCTCAACAAAAAGCATGAAGGGCATAACGCTCAAGGGCAATCTCATTACAGCATATGCAGGTGAAAGCCTTGATAACATTATAAATAAATCTATAGAGCACCATCTTATCGGGCTTGAGCTGCTTGCAGGAATTCCGGGAACGCTTGGAGGGGCTATGAAGCTCAATGCCAGAGCAAATAATGCAAAGCTCTCAGACTTTCTATTCTACATAGACTTCATGACACTGGATGGAACCTTCTACAGAACTCCTATATACAACGAGACCTTTGGGGAATATGGGATAACGCTTCCAGAGAATGCGATATTCATTGCAGCAGGACTGAAGATGAACCAATCCATGCTGAGTGCAGAAGCAAGGCTCAGGAAGGAGACCTTTACAGAGCTTATGCTTGTTCCCCCATGTAAGCGCTTGATTCCAAATGTCTTTTATGACACAAAGGAATATAAGGCTGAAGCAATAATAAAGAAGCTGAAGCTCACTGGCACATCAGGGCATAAAGCAGAGTTCAGCGAATACTACCCCAACATGATAACAGCATATGAAGGATGCAAAGCAATTGATGTCAAGGCCTTGATAAATAAAGCTATAATCAAGGCACAGGTCGAGCTCGGTATAGCGCTAAGGCCTTCTGTATCAATGATAGGAAGCTTCAATGCATCATATTGAGAGCTAATGATAATCCACTCTTGCTTGAAAGGACAGCAATCAAAGACCAATCACCCTTCTGGAAGATTTTCTTTAGCTCAACGCTATAGCTTCCGTTTTCAAATATAAGATATGCATCCCCTAGCCTTAATCTGTATGAGCTCTTTCCATTGAAGCTGAAGGAGCTTGAGAAGCCTGAGTAGACTGCCTCTATCTTATTATCACTCTTCACCACACCCCTTCGATCAATAGAGGATGATGACCTGAACTTAAGATCAAGACCATTAAGCGATAGCTTATGTACGCACTCTATCCTTCTATCCTGATATTCATAGGAATATAAGGCTTTTTCACCTAGGAGTATGAAGAGTGTTCCGGTATAAATCCCCTTTATAGTCTTAAGCTCTAAGCTACCAATAGCGTCACTGCCGCTTTCAAAAAGCTGCTCCAGCTTGCCTATCCTTAAATCGGCATAATAGCCACATGCTTCTGCCTTCAATGCAGAGAACAGAGAAAGCCTTCCGCTTTTAGAGATAGATGATGAGAGAAGCACATTCACATAAGGAAGATCTGTCATCAAAAAAAGATAAAAGGCAGGAGATAAAGCTATTGCATCCTTAAACTCATCACTCTTCATCTCCCTAAAGGAGAATATTGCAGCACTATCGAAATACGGAAGGGATAGAGTAACGCCAGCAGCATTATCCATATAGAAGAAGGAAGCCTCATTTATTCTTAATACTGCACCAGCATCAACAGCACTCTTACGCCACTTTCCCGCAACTGGGAGCAAGGATAATGGTGCATCATAGGGTGATTTTATAAATCTCAAAAAGCCACGTCTGGTAATATCTCCTATATCTAACGAGGGAGTTTTGAATGCTACCCTTCCATATCTATAAGAGAATAAATACGACTCCTTTGCAAAGTCAAAGCCAGAGCTATCAGCCTTAAAAGAGTATGAAGATAGCTCAAAGCTGACAAATAGAACAAATACAATAGCAAGAATTCTTCTCATACTTATTAATCGTATTTATTTTGAAATTCTGCTTATTCTTAGAATAAATAATCACAATATCTATACTCAGAAAAAAATTTGATATATTCTTAGAAAGTACTTTCAATTAACTGATTTAAATCAAAGGAGACTTAGTACAATATGGTTATCTTAACCCTTAACTGTGGAAGCTCTTCTGCTAAATACCAGGTTTATGACTGGGATAGCAAGGATGTACTTTCTGTTGGTATTGTAGAGAGAATCGGCCTTGAATACTCTACAATCGAGCAAAAGACTACTGGCAAAGAGGTTTACTCTGCACGTTTTTCCAGCCCTACACACAAAGAAGCTATTGAGCTCGTTCTCAAGATGCTCGTTGATGAGAAATATGGCTGCATCAAGTCACTTGACGAGATCGGCGCTGTAGGTCACAGAGTACTTCATGGCGGTGAGCTTTTCAAGAAATCAACACTAGTAACAGACGAGGTAATCGAAAACCTCAAGAAGCTTGTACCACTTGGACCTCTACATATGCCAGCAAACCTTATGGGTATTGAGGCAGCAAGAAAGCTTATGCCAAACGTACCACATGCAATCGTTATGGATACAGCATGGCATCAGACAATGAGCGAAGAAGCCTTCATGTATGCAGTACCATATGAGTGGTATGAAAAGTACAATGTAAGAAGATATGGCTTCCATGGAACCTCTCACCTATATTGTGCTAAGCGTGCTGCTGTTCTTCTTGGAAAAGAGAACAAGGATACTAATGTAATCATCCTGCACGTTGGTAACGGTGCTTCTGCATGTGCTGTAAAGAATGGCGTATGCGTTGATACATCAATGGGGCTTACTCCACTTGAGGGCCTTGTAATGGGCTCAAGAAGCGGTGACATGGATCCAGCTATCATTCCTTATATTTGCAATAACACAGGCCTAACAGCTCAGGACATGGACACAATCCTCAATAAGAAGTCCGGTCTTGTTGGTATTTGCGGCAAGCAGGATAGAAGAGACGTTCAGGCTGCTGCTAACGAGGGTGATAAGAAGGCTCAGCTTGGCGTTAAGATGGAGTGCCACAGAATCAAGAAGTACATCGGTGCTTATGCTGCACTTCTTGGCAGAGTTGATGCTATCGTATTCACAGCTGGCGTTGGCGAGATGGGAGACCATATCAGAAGAGGCGCATGCGAAGGCTTGGAGAATCTTGGAATCATCCTTGATGAGAATAAGAACAAGCTCTCACATTGCAGAAATGCAGAGACATGCATCAGCGCAGAAAACTCTCCTGTAAAGATCTTCGTGATTCCAACAGATGAAGAGCTTGTAATGACAGAGGATGCTCATGCATTAATGGAAGGCACATATGATGTTCATACAAACTTCCACTATACATTCGAAGATCCTGATTATCAGAACAAGGCTAGAGCTCGAGGACTTGTTGAGAATCTCAAGTAGACCCCAGAGC
>CAVHSB010000168.1:0-3430 GCA_963638635.1 Flexilinea sp. | reverse complement strand
TCAGAAGGATATTGCTTGATGATGCTTGTTTTACCCACTGATATACCCGAAGAGTCAGAGAATATCAACATCGTTTTTTGCTGATGCTATGCTATCAAAGGCACTTCAGAGCTTTTCAATTATGCATTCATGCTTCTTTGTCTTCTTGTCATAGCTGATTCCAACTAGGAGAATATTTTCTGTATACTCTTTTATTGAATCTGGATATTCCTTCTCTTTTATCTGGCTGATAGCACTCTCTGCAGCCTTGTTCCACTTCAGCTCGACGACAAGTGATGGATACTCACCCGCAAACTTAGTTTTTGGAATATAGATAATATCAGCAAATCCTTTGCCAGTAGGAAACTCGCGTATAGGCTTCAAATAGAGCTTCATAGATGAGAGATATGATAGAGTCAAAACACAAGAAAGAGAGTTCTCATCATTATACTTCACGCTTGGTATATATTTATCATGTATTCTCTCTATGCTTTCCTCCACAGCACTTGCATCCTTGGATAAGGTTGCTTCGAGTATGGCATCTGACTCTTTTATGAATGAAGTCATCTCATCCCATTCTTTCTTTTCTACGGCATAGACCATCTCTTCTCTGATCTCTTCATTTGGGATGAATGCTGTTTCATTTTCCTCATTATAAGCCAGATAACCTAGATGGATAAGGTATGTAAGGGCGTTGTCCTTACTCGATATGCTTACCGTATCATTCTTGAATGTCTTCACAATTACAGGAACCTCGCTACCTGATATCATTGTTATAATATCTGTCTTGAGGCCATCAAAATCCATATTTATCAATGGGACCACCAGGTCAAGGTTTGAGGTTTCCGACCAATAGCTTTTGAATTTTCCACTGAGCATCACTTCCACTACTGCTCTAGGATTATAAACATGGTAGCCGTCAAGGCGGTATCCATCATACCACCTCATCACATCTTCATAATTCCTATTATATTTTTTGCAGAGAGCTTTGACTTCATCTTCTGTAAATCCCACATATTCAGAAAATTCACCTGCATCAAGAATGGTATACTCCTTGAAGTTATTGAGTGCAGACTGTGTTCTCTCTCTCTTGATTGGAAGAATACCCGTCATATATGCAAGGGCTATGTACTTATCAGGCTCGTATCCCTTGAAGAGCCCTCTCAGGAATGAGATGTATTCTTTTTGTACTGTCTTATCATTCGCATCATCCCTTATTATTGCATCCCACTCATCGATGATGACTACAAATTTATGTCCTGTCTTTACATTTATCTTGGCCAATACATTAGCTAAAGATACTTCCCCCCTTTCTACACTCTCAGGGTAATATTCTCTAAGTTCCTCTATGATTTCTTTCTTTATTAATGAGACAACCTTGCTTGGACTTCCAGCAAGCTCAACAAAGCCCTGTACATCAAAATGGATTACATCGTATTTATTGAGATGCTTCCCATAGCCTGGAGAGGATGCAATCGCAAGGGAAGAGAACATGTCTTTAGAATCAGTCCCCTTAGAGTAGTACGCAGAGAGCATATTGGCTGTCATTGATTTTCCGAATCGTCGAGGACGGCTGTTGCAGATATACTTTTGGGTAGTGCAAAGCAATCTATTCGTATAATCTATCAGTCCACTCTTATCCACATAGATTTCTGAGTTCAATGCCTCTCTGAATGCTGAGCTATCAGGATTTACAAATCTTCCCATATCAGTCATGCTCCATTTTTTGATACTCAGTTTACATCAAAATAGAAAAACTATGTAGTTTTATTCATTCCACTAAGAATTTGTATTCTGTCCAACTTTTGGGGGTCACATCATCTTGGCAAATTCTGATTTTTTAATCTTCACTCTTAGGCACTGAGTATTTAATCCAGCTATCATCAATAGTGAAGACAACATCACTGTCGACATATGGCCATTCATTCTGTATTGTCTTGAGCATATCAGAGCGAAGAACATCAAGCTCACTTATTCTGTAATCCTTTTTAAGCTTTACATACACTGTCAGATTGAGAGTTCTGCCAAGCTTAGCTGCATATGTGTCATAGCTTACAAAGTCATACTTCTCCTTATAGCTCGATATGATAGCATCAAGCCTTTTCTGAACATCATCAGATGGAGCTGCAAACAGGAGCTCTCTAGCAGATATTACAAGCTGCTTAATAAGTCCTGGAATCAACAATACAACATATAATAGAGTTATTGATGGGTCTATATATCTTGCTAGATTATCATGTCCTGAGCTCTTCAAAAGCTTCATCAATAGAAAAGCAAATAGAACAGCAATGCTTATTATAGAGTCATTTACCCAGCTTCTAGCCTCAGCCTTCATTATTGGAGATTTTAGCTTCTTAGAATATTGAGACAGCATAAAGGCAACAGCAAGACATACAACAATAGATACTGCAGTTACTACAAGAGCTATTGATGCATTAACATCATAGCCTCCAAGAAGTATATCCTTAACAGCATTATGGCCAAGTGCAATGTAGAGAGTTATTATTGATGTTGTTCTGAGCATTATGAAGAATGGCTCAAAGGATCCATAGCCAAATTGGAATGCATCATCATCCTCTCGTCCTATCATTCTTACAACATGGCAGGATACCAATATGAAAACACATTGAAGGAGAGAATAAAGTCCATCAAGAAGCATTGATGTAGATCCTGACAGGATTGCAAATACAACAGAGGTAAGGCCAAAGAAGGCACATATCACAGCAACAGCTCTAAGTATAGATAATTCTTTTTTTACGTTCATATATTTCTGTTTATCGTATGTAAATAGAGGATGGAAATCAATACAAAATCACTGCCAAAGCTTAAAGCCTGCATTAAGCGCTGCCTTATACTCAGGCTCGATTAGACTTGATAGCATTATTGAGAAATCTGATTTATCCAAATTGGGTTTATTGTAGAGCCTTTCCTTTATTGAAAGAGATGAGAAGTGCTCCTTGCTGACCTTTTCAAAGAGCTCTCTGACTTTTGGATATCTATGGATGAGAGAATACGATTGGTACTCCAAATCAGCAAGAGGCTTGAAATACTTGTCCCATGATGGCAGATTGTTGCTCTTGCTGCTATTGATGCTCTTAGTAGTTGGACTCAGATTCCAGAACTCATCAGATGAGACATATGAGAAAGGCACAAAGTGATCAATTGAGATATCATCGGCGCATAGCTCTCTTGAGAGATATATCTCTCTTACAGGCTCAATCTCAATAAGGAGCTTCCAGTATTTTGAGATATCCGAGAGCTTCCTCTTCTCTGGAGGAGAGATCTTATTAGGAATTCCTGGAACAGCAGGATTCCGCTTCTGCAAATAGTTTATGAGATTGTAATCCACCCAGCTCTTGAGAAGAGTTGCATTCTCCCTCATATATAGAAGCCAATCATCCTTGATTGTTATAGCAGTACCAAGGCCTGCATACCCCGAGAAGCTGTATAT
>CAVHSB010000167.1:0-3444 GCA_963638635.1 Flexilinea sp. | reverse complement strand
CTACATTCTTATATGAAGAGCTCCAGAGTGCTGTAGTAACTGCATCTGGGCTTGTATTCACGCGCTATCAATGCACGCCTAAATGGACTCTTAATGACACTGAGCTTACTGATACTACAACACAGATTACAATAAGCAAGACAGAGCTATCAGCTGGTGTTAATATCCTCAAGTGCACAGCTACTATAGATGATGCAGATATATCAAGAGAGCTTGAGCTGAGCCTTATCAAGGCAAATGGCAACGATGGAAAGCAAGGAGACCCTGCACCATATACAAGATCTATTTATAAGGCATCCGAACAGAAGCCAGATAAGCCAGAGGGCACAGGAGACCAAGACCCTCCTGGGTGGTCCGGTGTAGTCCCTGCAAGGACTGCTAAGCAGGTCCACTGGATAAGCATGAGCGTTATCTCCGTAGAAAACGGTGAATATGTATACGGCACATGGTCAGAGCCTGCAAAGTACACTGCTGAGGAATCTGGGATTGTTCCTATTGTCCAGTGGATGTGGGGAGCATCGGACACGATACGCCCAGATGAGGAGGATACCACTGTATCACTCGGGGACGATATCGTGCTCGAGGTGAACGGACAGGCAGTCACTCTCTCTACAAGCTCAAAAGAATGGTCCGATACGATACCAGAATACTCCGCGGAGAAGCCATATCTATGGAAGCGTGAATGGAGATACGCAAGCGAGGGGCAGGATGCTGGATGGCTCTATTACTGCGTTACAGGAAAGCAGGGCGTTGAAGGCTCGTACAACTCTCTAGGATATAAGATAGACGGAGCCACGATCACGTTCGCAGGCTTGGACAGAGACGGAGAGCCTATTCTTGCAAGCTTCAGAGCGAACCTAGGCGGTGAGGTTGTGGCATTCTCTCGCAAAAGCTTCACGATATCCAACGACCTTGATGGCAACTTCCATGACAGATACTTCCTGGTAGCGCACTGGACAAGCACTGTAGGTACGCTCTCGCTATGCTATATCACTCCAGTATCAGAGACTGATTCTGAGGGCACTACTACATACAGGATGAAGTGGGTAGACCAAGATGGCGATGAGATAACCACTACATCGGTAGACGGCACAGCATACGACCCATATGTGCTGGCTGATATCAGAATGGTATCTGGCTACACGATAAAGTCCGTAACGCTCGTGAACCCTGCAAAGCTCAAGAGCTACGAGAGCGACTACTTCATGTCAATCATGTCGCAGGGCGATATGGACGACATCAACACTGTAGCTAAGGCACTGGATGTAGAGAGGGTGTTCGAGAGAGTCGCAGCTCTTGAGGCTTTCATCAACAAGCTATTCGCAAACGAGATAACCATATCCAATACGCTCGATAACAACGGAAGCATATCCAAGTATGGCTCAATCCACTCAAGCGGATACAACAAGCTGGACTATACTGATGAGACAAAGAGAGGATTCTACTTGGAGTCTACAGGTTATGCAGAATTTAGCAAGACTATTCTCAAGGATGCTAGCATAGAGTCCAGAGATTCCGATAACCTACCTATACTAGCGACTTCAACTTCATATGATCAGATGTCAATATCATTCAATGACGAAGCAACCCATTGGAAACTAGATGATCTTCTAGCTAATGTCGATATCAACACTTATGGGAATGTTACATTCTCTTCTGATTATGAAGCTATATTTGCCACTACAACGGAAAAATATCTTATAAATAAGCCTTTGATTAATAAAAGACCTGTGAGCACGTCCGTATCCTCAGTCTCTTTCGAGTATGAGTTTACAGTGGATTTTTCTATATCTAAGATTGAACTATCTCTCTATCATGAATTTTCAGAAGTTGCGAATTCATCATCTCTGAATGATACAGGAATATATGTCAATGATGTATTAGCATCAACTGGAGAGTGGAATATCGGCACAACACAACAAACTGGATCTTATACTGATAGTTCTACTTTTCCACCTTCTCATTGGACGTATTATTACTATGAAGCTAATGCTACTCTTACTACAGGAGGAATTACAGCAGGATCTAAAATAAAGATTAAGATCAATATAACAACTGGCAATGGTGCCAAAATGCGTACTGCATTGGATCAGATAATGATATATGTAAGCCCATATAACTTTGAAGGATTAGAAGGTGCGGATAGTGATTGCACGACCGCCTCATCTGGTTATATCTTCTTACAGAAAGAGGGAGACAACATTTCGCTGTACAGTAAGTACATATACGCTTATTATCCGCCTAAAGAGCACAGGCTTGTTATAGATGGATATGATTCTGATACGTATGTTCTCTATAGACCAATTGACAATGGAATAAAGACTAAGATATATGATCAGCTTTCAAAATACGTAGTGTATAAATGCGATAGCACTACGAGCTATATTATCTATGACAATAAGACTACCAGCGTAGATACAATTACATGTGAAGAAGATAGTGTAATAATCAATTCTGCAGTAATTATCCCATATAATACTCCATATCCATATAGTGCCAATATAGACATTCCACAAGGAGAGGGAGTATTAACCACAAAGACGATATTTCCTGCAGCAAGCAATAGATACGATCTAGGTTCTGAAAATGCCAAGTTCCGCAATATCTATGCAGAGAATCTATATCCAGTAGGTTCGTTTTACTTCTCTACAAGACCTACTAGCCCAGCCTCAATGTATGGAGGAACATGGGTAGAGCTTGATGGAAACAGAACACTATGGTTCACGTCGCATACAGATGGTACAACTACTGCTTATCTTGAAGATGGTACTGGTGATGAAGTAAGACCTCAGAAAATAGCTGGATCACTGCCAAACCTTTATGGCTGGTTTGTTACACAAGGTAATGACAATAGCAGTACAACTAGAGCTGGCTGTGATGGTAAGCTCTTTAGTAAGAAATACATTGGTGCTGTAGATAGTGGAACGTCTTCTGCTTCAGACTATGCTAACGGTTTCACTTTCGATGCAAGTGACTATAACTCTATATATACAAGAAACTCTAGTATAGTCCGTCCTACCTCATACATGGTCTACGCATGGTGGAGAAAAGCATAAGGAGATAACATGAACGAGCCGAGTTCAACAGACAACTACGTACAGATAGGCGACAAGGTAATAAACAAGACGATAGATGCATCGGTGACTACTGATGACGTTCAGCTGTCTGACAGGGTGTTCGTCTTCAAGAAGAACGATGACGGAACCATCAAGACGGTAGTAAACACAACGATACAGCATGTGGTAGATGCATTCGGAGCAGATGCAGTTGCAACGAAGAACGAGGTGCTTGTGCTCAAGAACGATGTCATCACGCTGAAGAGCGAGACGAATACGCTGAAGGAACAAGCCAGCGAATCGGCTGATACCGCATCAGCAAAAGCCACTGAGGCTTCCACATCAGCATCCAATGCATCTGCAAGTGCGACACTAGCCAGCACCAAGG
>CAVHSB010000166.1:0-3477 GCA_963638635.1 Flexilinea sp. | reverse complement strand
GAGAAGGATAAGGCTGTCTTCGAGATATATAAGTCTATAACAGACGGAGAGTGGCTTGGCTCTAATGAAGGAGGAGTAGTAGTTGGATCAAAGATAGCAGAGAAGCTGAAGCTATCCGTTGGCTGTTTGATTACAATATCCACAACAGGAGCAGAGGGCTTCATGGAGACCTTTGAGGAAGAGGTCATTGGAATAGTGAACACAGAGGATCCTGTAGTAAACTCCGGTGAGATTTTCATGAGGCTTAGAGATTTAGATGACTATTTGCTTCTTGATGGAGCTGTTAGCGAGATAGAGCTAGCTGATGGAAAGGTATCTGTAGCAGCATCTGATTTTGCTAAGAGAGTCTCAGCTCTATTAGCTGACAGTGAGCTTGAAGCCTATTATTACCAAGATGTGAATGATGGCCTTATGGCCGTAATGAATGGAGATAAGGGCAGTACCTATATAGTTCTTATCTTTCTCTCAATAATCGCTATTGCTGGGATATCTAACACTATGATAATGGCTGCTTTAGAGAGACAGAAGGAAAGTGCAATGCTGAGAGCCTTAGGCTTCTCAAGAGGCTCTGTAGCTTCGCTATTCGTGTGTGAGGGGATAATAACAGGAGTCGTTGGTGCTTCAATAGGTGTATTGCTATCTATTGCTATTCTTTATCCTTTGTCTAGATTCGGCATTGATCTGACTGGCATATTCACAGAGGATATCGACTATGGCTATAGGATGCCTCTCATAATGCGTCCTGGATTATATTGGCAGACCTTCCTTATTGTTCCTCTTCTCTCTGTTGTCCTATCAGCGCTTTCTGCATTTATTCCAGTCTCCAGAATGGGAAAGGAAGAGATAGCAGAGCTCTTCAGGAGATCCTGATGATAAAGCTTGCATTTAGAAATTGCCTAAGAAACAAAAGAAGGACAACCATTACAGGGCTTTCAATGGTTGTCGCTGTTTTTGTTGTCATTGTTATTGAAGCCTGGATGTTCTCATTAATTGATGACATGACAGATAATGACAGATTGTTCTCTATCGGGGATGTAAGGATAAGAACTGAGAAATACAGCGAGTATGAGAGCTTGATGCCTATACAATTCTATATAGATGGCTATGAGGATTTAAAAAAAGAGCTTCTTATGCGTCCTGAGGTAGATAGAGTCGAAGCTATAATCAATACATATGGCTCACTATATGAGGATGGAGCACTCAAAAGTGTTTCAGTAATAGGTGGAGAGATTGGTTCTGTATATATCGGAGAGCAGACAACTATAAGAGAGGGCAGGCTTGTTGAGGATGGAAAGCGTGAGATCATGGCAACTGTGAAGATGCTTGATGAGTATAATCTTTCAGTTGGTGATAGCGTAACGATAATCTTCAAGACGGTATCTGGTGGTACTAATGCTGCAAGCTTCAAGCTTGTTGGAGCTGTAGCATATGACAATGCTGAGTACAATAACGCTCTCTTTGTGACATCTGTAAATACATTGTCAGCGCTTATGCATATAGAGGATGGTGCTATTGAAGCACATCTCTATTTAAAGAATGGGGTAGATGCAGATGAGGAGGCAGAGCTTCTATCGTATATATATGATGATAGAGAGCTCGAGATAGAGAGCTGGAAGGATGTCTCGGTCATTTACTCAATGATTCCAATGTACTATGTGATGATAGCTATAATCATCCTTCTCTTCTTCTTCATTGCATCGACACTTGTATTCAATACGATGATGATGTCTACACTTGAGCGTAAGAAAGAGATAAGCACTATGATAGCTCTCGGCTTTTCAAGACGCTATGTTATGGCTCTCTTTGTAGCAGAGGGCTTTATCATAGCATTAGCTGCATCACTATTAAGTGCAATTATAAGCTTCACTGTGATTTCTGTATTCGGAAAAATAGGATTGGATTTAACTCCTTTTGGAGCAAATGAAGTTGATGGATGGGGATTCCCGAATGTTCTGTATCCTCATTTGAAGGCATATTGGTATTTTATCGTAGTTTCAGGAGAGGTGCTTGTAGCTGTACTTGCAAGCTATCTTGCAACTAAGAGAGTTAGGAGAATTGAAGTTGCAGAGGCTTTAAGGGAGGAGGCATGAATAAACGTTTTTTTCTTTCTTTAGCATTATTGGCTGTTGCTCTGTCTTTATATGCAAATGATGCAAAGGCAATTGTAGATAAGATGGAGGATGTTATGGATTTTGATTCAATTTCATTCTCAGCTACCATGAGGAACCATGACAAGCTTGGCGTAACGACACTCTCCTTTGATGCTATACAGCGTGGAGATGGAGATACCCTTCTTTCTGTTACATCTGGCTTAGATAAGGGGCAGAAGATACTCCGTCTTGATGATGATATCTACATATATTATCCAGATGCAGATGAGATAATAAGGCTCTCTGACTCCGGTCTCAAGAACTCATTTTTAGGCTCTGATTTCTCATATGAGGACTTAACTGGCGATGATGATTATGAGGATCGATATGACTATGAGCTTGTAGGGGAAGAGACCTTTAATGGCATACCTTGCTATAAGATCCTATATACTGCTAAGAAGCTTTCTGAGACCTATCAAAGGATGGAGATGCTAATAGATAAGGAGCGCTATGTGCCTTTGAAGGAAAGCCTATACTCAAAGAGCGGTAAGCTTTTGAAGGATATTTACTTCGATGACTTTACAGATGAGAAGCCTCTCTATCCAATGACTATAAAGACAGAGAATGCAATAAAGAAGAGCAACTACAGCGAGCTTACGATCTCAAAGCTTAAGTTCAATATCAAGCTTGATGAATCCAAGTTCGACAAAGAGGAGCTCTCATGGTAAAGAAAGCTCTATTATTGCTATTGCTCTCTTTATCGCTAATAGCGTTAGCTGCAGCTGATTATGACTTCTATGGCTCATTAGAGCTTTCAGGTCTTTGGTTTAAGGGCACTTTAACTGGATTGGATATGTCCTCATTTGATAGCTTGCTATTAGGCACAGATGCACTCTCTTCAGATAAATATCTTGATTACTATAGTGGTGTTGTTAAGGCAGGAATGAAGGTGTCAGATAGTGCTATAAAAGCAGAAGTCAAAGGAGCATTCTCATACACAAGTGATAGCCAGCTTGCTTCTTCTCTAGAGAAGGCATATGTGAAGTTCAGGTTTCCATCCTTTGGCAATAAGAAAATGACTGTAAGTGCAGGTAAGGCGCCCCTTTCATGGGGCTTAGGCACTTACTATAGGGTAGGTGATGTTCTATTGGATCTGAAATCCAATGAAAAGGCTGGAGAGAGCGTTGATAGAAACATATGGCTTATTTCTATGTCTCAGAGTATCGGAAATGGCTGGGCCTTTGATGCTGCTCTAGCTATGCCTCTAGAGACGCAAAAGAAGGCGGCGGGGCTTACCTTGAGAAAGAATCTAGATGCAGAGCTCTTAAAGTCCATCCACGGCTTCTATTCGTATAGTGAATGCAATGTTCATAGAGTTGCTATAGCG
>CAVHSB010000165.1:0-3515 GCA_963638635.1 Flexilinea sp. | reverse complement strand
TCCATCCACCTTAAAGTCATCATGATCTATTGAAAGCTTATCAACAAGTCTCTCATACTCCCACTTATATCTTTCTGGGAGCATATCTGGATTGACTCTCTTGAGTGCTATATATAGCTCCTCTCCTGTCACAGGAGTTGCGGATGATGGTCCAATGACACCAGATAATCTTGTAAGCTTATCAACAAGAATATAAGTACTATCATTATAGTCATATAGAGTCATATCTGTAGCATATAGCGTAAATGCAGATAAAAGGATGATTATATATAAAGCAAGTCTCTTAGACATTGAATGGTCTCCTGATTACCTTTTGTTATGATCTGGATAAAGTCCTACATCACTTTATCAGAATTAACTATTGAGGGCTATCTCAACTTATTGCTTTTGTCCAAATGTCTTTATGAATCGTTTCTGTATCTTATCTTCTTTATAGCCAATATGCTTATAGAACGAATGAGCATCCACTCTTTCAACTCTGGAATTCAATCTGATGAAGGTATAGCCAATTGAGGATGCATAGCACTCTAACGCGTCTACCAGCGCTTTGCCTATTCCTTTATTTCTATATTCTTCATCAACAGCTAGTGCGATTATATTGAAGCCATCACCACCATATAGCAGGCTATAGCGTTCAGCCTCTATGAAGCCTATTGCCTCATCAGTGCTATCATCGGCATAGACATAGATATAGTAGTTATCATTGTCTTTGAGTGCTCTGATCCTACTCTCTATATATGAGGCTGATGCCTCGTGTGATAATGCTTCTCTTGCTATCCTTGCTATAGCATCCCCATCACCTTCCTTTAGCTTTCTTATCATATTACCTCCAATGTTTGAGCATATGATGAATCATCATCTCTCAATATTGACAATTGCACATATCTCTTTATTCATGTTAATATTTATTCACTGCTAATTTAAAGGAAATCGGTTGTAATGCGTATCGCTTTTGGTTTTGATATCTTCTATCCAGAAACTAACGGTGTAATAACTACAACCATAAACCTTGCAAGAAACCTGATTGATATGGGTCACGAGGTTTGGTTCTTCGTTCCATACAATAAGAAGTTCAAAGACAATGTAATAGAGAATGGAATACATATCATACATGTAAGAGCACTTCCCTCTTATATCTACAAAGGAATGAGGATGATTCCTACCTATGGAAGATTCCTAGCTCCAATATTGAGGCGCCATAAGATAGATATCGTACATAACACTACTCCATGGCTAATGGGAATGTCTCTAAATCATGCTGCAAGAAAGCTGCATATCCCAACAGTCGGAACTCATCATACATTGATTGACGATCCTATATATATCCAATATGCGCTAAAGAGCATGAAGCTCTCAAAGGCTGCAACAAAGGCTATATGGACTGTAGTCTTCAATCCATTCTATCGTCTTACATGGGTTGCAACAGCACCTGCAAAGAAGACATGCAGACAGATTCAGGCAAAGTATCCATCACTTGATGTAAGATACATCTCAAATGGCATAGATACATCTCGCTTTGACAAGGGCATCAAGGAGCTTCCTCTTCCAGCTGCGATTACTCCAGAATGGGTTGGAAGACGTACGCTTATTTATGTAGGTCGTCTTGGATATGAGAAGGCAATCGATGTAACCTTCAATGCATTTGCGCTATGCTTGAAGAAGAATCCAGATGCAAGGCTCATATGCATAGGCAGAGGCCCTGCAGAAGAGAGACTTCAGAATATGGTGCAAAAGCTCAAGATGAAGGACAATATACTGATGACTGGCCTTATTCCTAACAATGAGATCATAGGCTCTAGAATTCTCTCAAAGTGTGCTGCATTCGTAACTGCATCTTTATCTGAGAACCAGGCTATAACAGTTATTGAGGCACTATGCTCAGGTGCTCCTGTAATATGTGCAGATGTTCCTAATATGACAGCTATTGTAAATAAGGATCAGGGATGGTTCTTCAAGGGGGGAGACGAGGAAGATCTTGCACTTCAGATGGATAAAGCCCTCAACAACAAAGAAGAGAGAGATAGAAAGGCAGAAGCTGCTTTAACTTCAGTTCCGCTATTTGACGGGAGATCCGTTGCAAAGCAATTTGAGGAGCTCTATCTTGAGATGCTCAAGAAAAGAGACAATGGCTTTTATGTTGAGAAGGGCGAAGAGAAAGCGCTTGCCTATGCTAAAGAAATAGAGAAAGAGGAAGCTCTTAGGTCTTCTTCTAAATAACAACAGTAATATAGCCAGCTAGGGAGAAGTCACCTCCTGTCTTTATAGCAGGAAGCTTTGTATATATATACTTATATTCAAAGAAGACCCTGAATAAACCGAATATGTGCATATCGATACCGAACCCAAAGCCACCTAGGAAATTATAGCCAATTCCTTCATCTGAATTTAAAAGCTTACCTGCAGCAAGCCCATTCTCTATAAACACATAAGCCCCAGGATATGTTCCTTTAGATAGCACCTCAGGTCCTGCAAGCCATAGCGTTGAATTAAGCTTAATGGTAAAGGTTCTTGGAGGAGTTCTCTTGCCCATGAAATCATTATTCATGAGATATCGTGGAACAGCCTTACCTGTTAATATGCTCGTATTGAAGTAATTTGCTATATACAGCGAATAGGTGTTTCGGTCTTTCTCTGCATCACGTTCTGATTGGAATGTATGCTTGTAGGTTGCAGAGAAATCCATTCTATTGCAATCTGTTTTAGTATATTCAAAAAGTGAGATTTTATTTGCAAGAAACCATGGAGCAAACAGTACACTTGCATCAACAGAGAAGCCTTCAGGCGTTAGATAGTTATCATCAAGCATATTGAACGAAAGCTTTATATTGAATGAATTTGATAGCGTGTATTTGCCACCGCCTAATTCAGGAGTTCCAAGCAAGAACTTAGAGCTGCTACCATCTGGGAAAAGCGTCTTGTTGCCAAAAACTCCGGAATAGTTTCCTCCTCTTATATCCTCAAAATTCGCAAAGGCCTGCTCCCAGCGCATTCTGAGAGTAAAAGAGGCATATAGAAAGTTCTTGTTATCAGCATTTGCAAGCAGTCCCTGCTCATATACAACAGATCCATCAGAGAATACTACATTATAGTTATTTGAGGCTGTATCATCCAATAGACTTCCAGTCTCTGGATTCTGAAAGAGAGTTCTCTCTGTAAGACCTGCCTCTAGCCTTGCATACACACGAGAATCCAAACCGGAGAAGAACTCGAGACCCTTTATGCCAAATTCCCCCCATAGTGATACAGGAAGCATGCTATATGCAAAGCTAGATAGATAGGAGGCATTTATTATTGCAGAGTAATATGTCTCTTTCGCATAAAGAGAAATAGAACTTCTAAGCAATAATATCAAAAAAATGACTCTTTTCATTGATGATTAATATAGCAAGCACAAACTTTAAAAACAATAAAGCGATAGAGCTATATTTATAGCTTATGCTCTCTCAATCTTCGCATAATGCTCTTTTGTATCTTCGTTGTAGCTTATGCCAACTAGAACCATGTTGCCCTTGTAC
>CAVHSB010000164.1:2294-3594 GCA_963638635.1 Flexilinea sp. | reverse complement strand
CTTTACATCTCAGTCTATACCAGAGGATTACTTTGATTATAACTTCTTCAGCCAGCATACCCATTGGAAAGAGACATGCTTTGTGCAGCATAATCTCTATCATGGCTTCATAATAGGAGCAAGACCACATTCAAAGCTTGTATCCTTTGTCAAAGAGATGTTCTTCTCTTATTGGGAAAAGCACGATACGTTAGTTGACTATTTGATGATCGATTATCTTCTTATGCTTGCATACGAAGAATTCCCTGATATCAAAGAAGAAATTGACAATCTTCCATACTCAAGCGAAAGGCTCTATGATCTTGTTGCCATGCTCGATAAGCCATATGATAAGAAGGAATTTGAGAAGCTGAAAAAAGAATGCATATTCTCAAAGCTTGATTGGCATAGAAAATACAAGGAAAAAGCAAAGAATAGTCCAACATTCTATGCACAATTGTTTATAAATGACTAGCTTCGACTTGCTCTTATCGTATTTGAGAGTATAAGATTACAAAGTTTACTCAGAATTAACGAAAGAGGTCGACATTCATGTTTTTCTATAACCTGATTATTGCTCCTATCGAGATGATAGTAGATTGGGTTTTCACTTTCTTCTTCACAAAGCTTCATATGCTCGGAGCTATCGGAGCAATCTATGGAGTAAGCATTGCAATCAATTTCCTTGCTCTTCCACTCTATAATATTGCAGATGCTCTTCAGGAGAAGGAGAAGAGGATATCAAAAAGTCTCGAATACAGAGTCAAAAGAATAAAGAAAGCCTTCAAGGGCGATGAGCAATTCATGATACTCCAGGAGTATTATAGACAGAACAACTATCATCCCCTGTATGTTCTAAGAAGCTCTCTGTCCATTCTCATTGAAATACCATTCTTCATTGCAGCATATCACTATCTAAGCCATGCATCATATCTCAAGAATGCTGTATTCTGGGTATTCAGCGACCTAGGAGCACCTGACTCGCTATACACTCTTACAATCGGAAGCTTTGTGCTTACTATCAATGTGCTTCCAATTGTAATGACATTAATCAACTTCGTATCAGGCTATATATACACAAGAGACGCAACATTAAGAGATAAGATCCAGCTATATGTTATGGCACTATTCTTCTTGGTTCTTCTCTACAACTCACCAAGTGGTCTTGTAATCTATTGGATCCTCAATAATATATTCAGCCTTATAAAGACAATAATCCTTAAGACTAAGCATCCAAGAAGAAATGCCCATTTCATCATAACGCTTCTCTTATATGGTCTTGTTGCATTCCTTTTCAACGTAAAGAGAAACTATGCATATT
>CAVHSB010000164.1:0-2284 GCA_963638635.1 Flexilinea sp. | reverse complement strand
TTGATTCCTATTATAAAGCTAGCACTCAAGAAGAAGGGCTTTAAGAGAAAGGAATCAACAACATCTCTCAAGAACTATCTGCCACTATTGATTTCTAGTGGCCTTGGACTTGCGCTATTAGCTGGATTCCTGCTACCAGCTTCAACAATAGCAACCAGTCCAATTGAGTTCTCATTCATTGGAGATACACCAAATCCTGTATCCTATGTTTATAGATCGCTTGTAGTATTTATCGGCTTCTTCGTATTCTGGCCTGTATGCATATATAAGATGTTTGGACCTAAGGTAAAAAGAGGCGAAACGCTATTGTTCTTCTTCCTTTTCATAGCTGCGCTAACTAATGCACTGCTATTTAAGAGCAACTATGGACTTCTAGATACTCAATTCTTCTTAGAAGATCCATCACTTCTAAACGAAGTATCTCTCATAAACATCATAGGACCAATAGCTGTAGCGATAGTAGCTGTATTGATGCTGCTTTTGAGTGAGAAATTCAGAAAGCAATCATGGCTTACTCTTGTTGCTATATCAATCTCTGTAACAGAGCTTGTATTTGGAATTACAAAAACAAGCAGAATCAAGAGAATCTACAATGCCTATGTAGAGAATAAGACCATAAACAATCAGGAGATCAAAGCATCAAATGGCATTGAGCCTGTATATCATCTATCAAAGGAAGGCAAGAATGTAATGGTTATCTTCATAGATAGAGCTATTGGCTCATTCTTCCCTTCTTCTCTTATCGATGTTCCAGAGCTTAAAGATCAGCTCAGAGGCTTCACATACTATGCTAATACTGTCAGCAATTCTGATGGTACAGTCCTAGGATCTCCCGCAATGCTTGCTGGCTATGAATACTCAGCAGAAGAAATGAATAAGAGATGCAATGAATATCTTCAAGATAAGAACAATGAAGCCTCTCTCTTGCTCCCTTCTCTATTCACAAATGCTGGATATGATGCAACAATCACAGACCCACCTATTCCTAACCTATCATGGGGTGGCGATTTTAGCATCTATAAGAATCTGGATAAAAAAACCGTTTCTGCACCGTGTTGCTGATTCAGGGTTGGACAACAACCATCCAAACAGGCTAAAATCTGCCTAACAGAAATAAGCTGAGAATGGCTGTTGATGTGGAAGTCCCTGCCATTCAAGGCTTACTTCTTGGGACTTCCAACTATGAATTATAAATCAGACTCAAGACGGCGAACACCGTGGACAGGAAAAGTTGATGCTACACCGATGCAACGCTTCATCGATTCTTGCAATGCTTCAAACTACAATAAAAAGCATCCCTTGGTTAAGGATTCGCCAGAGCGCGAACTTTTGGACAATTACCAAGTAAAAACATGTCGATGCTGTGGTAGCAGTAATTTCAGATTCTATGGGACAACATCTGCCGGCACTAAACGATATTACTGTAATGATTGCCATAAGACCTTTACCGTACTGACTAATACCATATTTGATCAGAGGAAGATTCCTATCTCTGAATGGCTCGACTTCCTGCTCTCCCTGATGGGCTATGGAAGCTTTACCTTGACATCGAAATCCAACAGAAATGCTTTTAATACAACTAAATATTGGTTTAGAAAAGTGTTCCTTCTGCTGACTAATTGGCAGGACTCGATAATGCTGAAAGACAAGGTTTACCTCGATGAGACATACTACTCTGTCATTGCTTCAGAGCAAATGCTGAATGCGGATGGCACAAAGCCAAGAGGACTCTCTTATAACAAGATATGTATAGGAGTGGCAACTGATGGCGAGAATACGATTGCCTTTGTCGAAGGGAAAGGAAAACCGTCAAAGAAGCATACATGGGAAGCATTCGGCTCTCATATCGCTCCTGGCTCTCTGCTGATACATGACGGAGATAATTCTCATTCAATTCTTGTGAAGAGGCTACAACTTACGGAGGAAGTGCATACAACGGAAGAGACAAAAGGCTTAAAGGATGAAGATAATCCTCTCTCCTCGATTAATGAGATCCACTTCTTCTTGAAGCGATTCTTAAACGCTCATTCTGGATTCAACAGGGATGAGCTGCAAGACTATCTGAACTTCTTCTGCTTCGTCTCAAGGGATATAAGTAAGTTCGAAAAGGTCAACGAACTGATGGAAATTGCATTTCAAAAAAGCATTTTTCTACGCTACAGAGGGTAAAAACTGCATTCTACGCTCTGTATGGCCGTTTTGTAGCAACACGGTGCAGAAACGGTTTTTTTTACAGATAAACACAAGAGGTGGTTTGATTGAAAAGCCATCATTTTTCTTTAAT
>CAVHSB010000163.1:0-3628 GCA_963638635.1 Flexilinea sp. | reverse complement strand
TCGTTTGATTGATGGCCTTAGAGCCTCAATCTTCCTTATTGATTCTATTTGATTGGCTCCTGTTGTCATTACAGCATCATAGAAGTCTAGACCAAACATTCTGTATCCAGATATATCGTCAACCGTATGAGGAATATGGATATAGTGTCGAACATTCTTGCTTCGCTTCCATTGATAGACATCTAGGCCTGGTGTAGTAGCTAGAAGAATATCAGCTGATAGCATATTAAGATGAGCGAATGCTTTATTACCCTCTCCTATGAATTCAGCTTTTATGTGCTCAAGTCCTGACTTAAACACAGGATCATCCTCACTCATAGTGTAGTAGACAATATCGATTCCTCTTCTATTGAACTCCTCACATATTCCCTTAAACACATTCCAATATCTTTTGTGGTCTGAAAAGATAACAAAGGCTTCTCTTTCTCTTGATTTGCTCTTATCTACCCTTCCGCCTGTAAAGATAAACTGCAGCTTAATGAATAAAGCACGAAGTCCAAAAGTCAATGCTGCTGCAATGCCTATAGCTAAAGATATAAGCATTGAGCCTGTTCCTGGATCTATATATAGCGCTATCATCTCGTCTCCTTCAGATACTCTTTAAGCGGAGTCCAATTCTCTTCCTTGTAGATATCATCACTGACATGGAATGCACTATTCGTATCAAGCTCAAATGCCCTCTCATTTCTGAAGTGTTCAGCATTCCAGTCTATGCAATTATATATATTGACGCCATTTTCTTTATCTTGTTTAAGCTTTTTACCTGTAAATGGATTTACATATGGAATACCTAGTCCATCGATTGCAAAGAATAGCGTATCAGCATTGGTCATGAACTCATCTGAATATTCAACAGGACCTCTCTTGTTGAAGTCCTTAACTAGAAGCATTGCGCTATAGTATGCTACATTAATATCACCGTTAGGAACCTTTATATCTCTTCCATGATCAGAGACTATGATTATTCTTGAGTTATCATAGGCATCGTTCTCTTTTAGATAATCCAGCCACTTACCTATTTGCTTAAGCACTGCTATGTTGGCTTCATAGTGATGCTTGGAGTTGTCATAGGTCTGTATTGCTGCCATACTTTCATAATCTGACGCAAGATCAATGAATGCTTCATGTGTAGCTTGATTTTCCAAATATGTGAATGTTCTATTCTCAGCACTAAAGTCTGTCATCTCTCGTAGGAAATACAAGCTTGATAGCTGATTGAAGAAAGAATTTCCTTTGGCAGATATTCCTACTCTTCTGCGCATGTTATTATAGAAGATAGAGCGTAAGAATGGAGGTAAAGACTCGAGTGTTATGAAGTCCACTATCCCATTTCTACAATAGCTGTCAGAATCAGAGCCCAATGCTTTGATTTCTTTGAATCTGTTGTAATACTTACCCTCTATCTCACTAGCTTTAATTTCTGGATAGGATTCAAAGAAGCTGAGATCACCTTTTGCGTAGTAATTAGGCCATGGTGGATCTGTAACAGTTACGTTATAGCCTGCATCTAAGAATAGCTTTGGCATTACGAGTATTGCTTCATTGTGCTTATCTCTTAGCTTCTCATCTTTTCTCTCGTTCATTCTCTCCGGCGTATATTCGTATCCACCAAGCATCGCTGGAGTTCCTGTGATAGTGAAGTTTGAAAAGCTTATAGTATTAGGATAATCAATAAAGCCTTCAAATGATTTACCAATCTCAGGAAACTCTGAGAATATTTTAGGTACATATGGTCCTATTCCTCTATCTAGGAAAATTACTATGACATTCTCTTTATCCATTGAGAGGTTGTACTCTATATCGATATTGCTATCTTTATCTATATGCTCACCCTTGCTTTTAGCTAAAAGCTCAAACTCACTCTTTATAGAAGTGCACTTATAGATGCCAAGTGAGGCTTCTGCAATTGCAATAGACAGAAAGAAGAGTGACAGATATTTAATCTTATTCTTCTTTAAGATGATAAAGAGAATGAATAGAATGAGTGCATATAGACAAAGAGAGAACAGATAGTACTTCTTTCCCATGTTGAGTGCTGATGGATTATCAAGCTCAAAGATATAGCTTAGGTTGCCATAGCTTGGCTTCAATATGAATGCATCTACAAGTGCAACAATAGCAGCAAGCGAGAAAAGAGAGCTCTCATACTTTCTAACCTCTCCTGAAAACATCTTATAGACTAAGAGTGGCCAGAGTATAAAGAAACCAGAGAATATGCAGAAACTGTCCTTTATATATGTAAGTGGTGATTCTGTCTCTCCTAAGTATGAGAATTCTGATGGGCTTGTTGCGATTACAAGAGAAGGCAACAAGAGGCCTGTGAGAATTGCAAGTGCTATACCACTTGATAATAGAAGGCTAAAGCTCTCTTTATAGCTAATGCTATAGTTCAAAGCTTTAATCTCTCTATACTTCTTATAGATAAACGGTAGCAATGTGATAATAACAGCAAAGATAAGAAAGCATATTTTCTTTGCATTTGAGCCGCTTTCAATGAAGAAGTATATAGCAACTACCAGTACTAGAGCACTTATGATGCCATGTGCTATAAGCTTTGGTCTCTTCATCTTAAGCACTATGTTCTTAAGTAGAGAGAAGAGGTTATTTAGAATCCAATATATTACAAGTCCGCTTGGTGAATTATATAGAAGTGCTAGGAATATAAGAGCTACGACATATATCTGAATCTTCTCATTTACTCTTCCGCCTCGGGTGTATATAGCACCAGAAAGAAAGTTGATGAGAGTCATTATTATAGGAAGCACATTGATTGGAAATGCTGCTATATAGATTAAGCTATCTGGACTTCCTAGGTCCTTGAATATCCAGAAGGATGCCCCGCTTAATGCTGCAGAGGAGCTCAGATAGTGATATGCAGCAATGAAGAATGGAATCTCAATAAGGATAGATAGAGAGCTTCTTAGTACATATAGAGGATGATAGTCATTCTCCCTATAGTAGGTTGAGAGAATCATGAATTGCTCATCACCCTTAAAAGCCTTCTTGATTCTTTTCACCCTAGGCTCTAATGCTCTTCTTGCATCTCTCTCTTTATCCTTAAGCGCATCTGCTATGTTGTATAAAGGTAGTGTGAGAAAATTTATAGCTAAGCTTACACCTGCTACTGCACCTATTACACCAAGGTCTGAAAACTTAATGAGCATGAGGTTGAATATCCAATCTACTATCGTCTCTATTGGAGCTATTATGATGTTGTATAGCATTGCCCTTAAGCGATAAGCTTCGCTATCGCTATTATCCCCCCTATCAGAGCTTCTTCAAATGGCTCTGAAGATGAGTATAGTAGAAGAAGAAGAAGAAGAGCAATATCAAGGTGATGATAAAATTAAATTCCAAGAAATTGTTGTATAGAATCTAAGATTCAATTCTGGTTTTAGTATCAGAATGCTACATGTCGAGGTGATTTATGAGCGAGATCGAAAGGGCTCGTTGTTTTTTTGTCCCTGAAACTGGTTTTTATCTGAGAATCTGCCCTGGAACAGGCCAGAGACTATGCATGCGTGATGTCGATATAGCTTTACTTTTTACTATTGGTGTTGCATAGCGTTGTATTAACGATTTCCCAATTTGTCGGACTAAGAACCTCGTCTCTTAGTCTTTCTTCTTA
>CAVHSB010000162.1:2714-3633 GCA_963638635.1 Flexilinea sp. | reverse complement strand
AACTCAAAGAGAGAATGAAGAAATACTGGAACTAGCTTCCAGAAATGAATCAGTACCACCTTTCAAAGTGGTACTGATTATAGATGCTAGAAGGCATTCCTTTTAGCTATTTCACCTAAATGGTATGCACTTGGTTTAGGTGTTCTCTTGAATGTTCTTCTATCTACACCTATCAAGCCGAAGCACATTCTATAGCCGCTGTTCCATTCAAAGTTGTCGATTAAGCTCCAATGAACATATCCACGTAGATCGATTCCATCCTTGATACAATCAGCTAAGCCTTTTATGGCTCCGTCGATGAACTCTATTCTTTCATTATCATTGAGGGTTCCAACACCGTTTTCTGTAACGATGGCAGGAAGACCTGTTTTTTTGACTGTACGTCTTACACAGTTGCCAACTGAGAATGGAGCAAACTCATATCCCATAGCTGTTAGCTTCTTTCCCTCTGGTGTTGGGAAATCATGCTTTGTAACTGGAGCATTAGGATCATGTCCCTTAGGAATATAATTTGTTGTATATGCCTGTACTCCAACAAAATCATCACCCTTGGTTAATTCGAAATACTTTCCTTCGCAGTTCTTAACTATTCTTTGCTCGCAAAGCTCTTCCTCTGTTCCATCAAATACCCAATCTGTGACTGCTAATCCTAAGCCTACATTTGTACTTGGAATGTTCTTCTTTATAGCTTCTCTTGCAAGAATATGGGCTATAGACATATGAGGGGCAACAATCGAAACGATCTCATCTGGATCCATAGTCTTCAAAGCTAGGAAGCCTGGATAAGTTCTGCCATATCTATAGCCTAGATTAGTATCGAGATCAGGTTGATTGATTGTCATAGCATATGGAATGAGATCTCCAAGCTCACTTGTTACGAAATCGCAATACTTTGCAAATCGAGTAGGTGCATCCTTCC
>CAVHSB010000162.1:1019-2621 GCA_963638635.1 Flexilinea sp. | reverse complement strand
ATAGGTAGAGTATGATGACAGAATGTAACAATAGGGGTAATATTAAACTCCTTACAGCACTCTAGAACTCTTCTGTAGTGCTCAAGCTCTGCATAGCTAATCTCACCATCCTCTGGTTCTATTCTTGCCCATTCAATACCGAATCTGAAGGTGTTCAAGCCAAATGAAGCTAAGAGTGAGATATCTTCTCTGTATCTGTGATAATGATCTGCTGAATCTCCGCATTTCTCATCGCATGGTGTGTCGTATCGACGTTCAAACTCCCACCAATCAGAAAATCTGTTGCCACCCTCTACCTGATAGGCAGAGGTAGCAGCGCCCCATAGAAAACCTTTTGGAAAATCCATAAATAAACTCCTTTATCCTTTTACGGCACCAGCAACAGCGCCGCTTTCGAATGATTTTTGTGTGAATAAGAAAAACAGCAGCGGTGGAAGCAATAGCAATATCGCACCAGCAGCTTGTACTGTTATATGTTCGCCATATCCTCCGCCAGCATTAGCAAGAACCGCAGTGAGCGGACGATACTTAGAATCTGGTATGACAATGATTGCTCTGAGAAGATCATTCCATACCCATAGAAAGTCGAATATAGCAAGAGATGTCATGCTTGGGATTGATAGCGGAACAACAATCCTGCTATATGTCTGCAGAATACCAGCTCCATCGATTTTAGCAGCGAAGGTCAATTCTTTTGGAATTCCTGCCATAAAAGCACCTAGCAGGAATATGCCAAAAGGTATTGTAGCGGCAGTATGGCTTAGCCATATACCTCTGTAAGTGTTTTGAAGATTGATGCTTTTTAAAATCAATAGAGTAGGTGCTAGAGTAATCTCTGCCGGGATTATTATCAAAGCACCTATTATTGCATAGAGCTTTTTTCTTCCAGGAACAGATGTGAAAAACAATGCATAGGATGCAAGAGAGGAGAACAAGACGACAAAGAAGACTGTTGGAATAGTTATTATTACGCTATTCTTCAATCCTAGTGCAAATTTCTTCTGACTTACCATCTTTTTGTAGTTATCTAATGTGAATGCTCGCTCACTAAATGCTTTCCACCATCCGGAGCTGGCTGCACTAGTAAATGGTCTGAATGAGTTTACCAATACGCCCATCAAAGGAATAAGCCAGATTACAATAAGTGCTATAAGCATCAGAAACTTAGCTATAGATATAGCTTTATTATCTCTATTGATCATTAGTCTTTCTCCCTTGTAAGAGCATTACTGAGTGCATAGATAGCTACAATTAGAAGTGCCATCACTGTAACTATGGCAGCTCCATAGTGAGGATTTGAGAAGACAAAAGTCTGTTTATAGAACATCAATGCTATAGTCTGACTCTTGTTAGCAGGTCCTCCATCTGTAAGAACGAATACAATATCGAATACCTTGAGTACTTGGACGAATTCTGTAACAACTAGAAAAGAGAATTGAGGCTTAATGGATGGAAGCGTGATATGCATAAATACCTCCAGCTTATTAGCTCCATCGATTTTAGCCGATTCAACAAGCTCTTCTGGAATTCTTTCAAGTGCTGCAGACAGAATTACCAAAGCCATTCCAAGCTGTGCCCAGACCCATGAGAGTATAAGAGCTA
>CAVHSB010000162.1:0-1009 GCA_963638635.1 Flexilinea sp. | reverse complement strand
CTTAGGATTTCCAAGCCAGGAGCATGCTTCTCCCTTGATTGCAGATAGAAAACCAACACTAGGATTTGGTGTATACATAAACATCCATATGATAGCAGTTGAGGTTCCAGATATAACCAAGGGTATGAAGAAGATTGTTCTTAGTGCTCTCTTATGCTTGTAGCATTTAGTAAGAAGCGCAACTATGAAGCCTAGTATGATAACCAAAGGTACTCCGATGATCATCCATGTAAAAGATGTTATCAAAGCACCTTCGCTCTTGAATCCTTCAAGTGCCAAGAATGCTTTATCGCTGAATAGTCTTAGATAATTCTTGAATCCTATAAAAGATCCGATATTGAATCCTTTTCCATCAGTAACGCTTAGAGCAATTGTTATGATAGCTGGAAGAATCAAGAAGAATGCTATGAGCAGAATAGCAGGTAGTAATAGAAGACTGCCATAAATGCTTTCTGCATTGATTCCTCTTTTTCTCTGTAATCTGCTCATATTTATATCCTTATTTATTTCCTGCTGAATCTAGATGCAAGATCATCAAGTATGCTGTCAATCTTAGATGGATCCAGGATTGCTTCCTGAAGTGCACTGACTAGAGCATTGTTCTCTTCGTTGCCGATTGATGCTGTAATAGCTGGTGCAATAGAGGATGTTGCTAGAATATTCATTGTCTTCTGTGTTAGGAATGCACTGTAAAGAGAGCTATCGACATTTCTGTTTGGTACAACGTAGCCAGCAGGTGCAAATTTTGACTGTCCTTCCTCGCTTGCAAGGTAAGATATGAGTTTCATTGTATTTTCATCGTTTGTTAAGGCAATCGCGACATCAGCATTGGCTATTACTGTGCCTTTTCCTGCTTCTTCGCCTGGAAATAGAACGTAATCTATATCTTCGCCTTCAACAATCTTATCGTTCACAGCGCTTTCTGCTATTCCAGATACCCAGCTTCCGCTTGATATTACTTCAGCAGTTGGATTCAGGCCGAACACATTTGCAATTCCATCTACAAGAT
>CAVHSB010000161.1:0-3717 GCA_963638635.1 Flexilinea sp. | reverse complement strand
TCTAAATGAGAGCACATCTTCGGATTGTGCTCTTTTTTTTGTTATCCACTTGAAATTAGATAGCATTCAATTGACAATTAATTCAATTAGCTCAAGGAGACTTTTTATATGACCAGGCAAGGCTTTGACAGCTCTCGATACGTAGAAGAGCAGACTCGTTATATTCTCGATAGAGTCAAGAAAAGCGAAGGACGTTTATACATAGAATGCGGCGGAAAGCTCTTATATGACTTTCATGCTTCCCGTGTTCTTCCAGGATTCGATGCAAATAATAAGATGAAGGTCTTCCAATCTCTTAAGGACCATCTTGATATCATAATATGCATATATGCAGGAGACATCGAGAAAAGAAAGATCAGATCAGACTTCGGCATAAGCTACGATGCTGATGTACTTAAAATGATTGAGGACTTCTCAAGGTATGGCATCAAATGCAACAAGGTAGTAATCACCAGATACCAAAACCAGACAAGTGCAACTATCTTTAAGGAGAAGCTTGAGAGACGTGGCATCAAGGTTTATACCCATTCATCAACTCCAGGCTATCCATCAGATATTGACCTAGTTGTTTCTGATAAGGGCTATGGCTCTAACCCATATATCCCAGTTGAGGCTCCTGTTGTCGTTGTAACAGCGCCAGGTCCTGGAAGCGGTAAGCTCGCAACATGCTTAAACCAAATGTACCATGAGGCAAAGATGGGAGAAAAGCCGGGCTACTCAAAGCTTGAGACCTTCCCTATCTGGAACCTTCCACTTAACCACCCTGTCAATATTGCATACGAGGCTGCAACAGTAGATATCGGGGATGTAAACCTAATCGATCATTTCCACCTAGAAAGCTATGGAACCATTACAGTCAACTACAATAGAGACCTAGAGGCATTTCCTCTTCTTGAGAAAATACTTGAAAAGATCACAGGAGAGAAGTGCCAATATAAGTCTCCTACCGATATGGGTGTAAACAGATGTGGCTTTGGAATCACTGATGACGATGCATGTCAGGAGGCTGGTAAGCAGGAGATCATAAGACGCTACTTCAAGACTCATACAGACTATGTATCAGGACTAGCAGATGATGCAACAATCCAGAGAATGGATGCTCTTATGGATAAGGCAGGTGTAAAGCCTGAGGATAGGCCTGTAGTCATTCCTGCAAGAAGAGCTCTTGAAAAGGCTATATATGACAACAAGGGTAAGGATGGCACTGTATGCGCAGCTGCTATCGAGCTTGAAGATGGAACTATTGTCACAGCTCACAACTCCAATTTGATGCATGCTTGCTCTGCCTTGATTCTCAATGCACTTAAGGCCATTACAGGAATATCAAAGGAACAGGATCTCATAAACTCAAAGATAGTTCAAAGCATCACAGAGATGAAGAGGGACATACTCACAGGAAAGGGTGTAAGCCTGAATCTGGATGAAACTCTTATAGCTCTTGCTATGAGCGCTGCAGAGGATGCGGATGCACTAAAGGCACTTAAAGCACTTCCGATCCTCAAGGGTACAGAGGTACATCTTACTCATGTTCCATCCCCTGGAGACAGTACAGGCCTCAGAAAGCTTGGAATACAGTTCACTTCAGATCCTGTATATCCAGCAAAGAACGTATAAAAAGGATTTAAAATGAAAGAGAGGGAATCTTTACAATCTAGACTTGGCTTCATACTGCTATCTGCAGGCTGCGCAATAGGACTTGGAAATGTTTGGCGTTTTCCATTCATAACAGGAGAGAATGGAGGCGCTGCATTCGTACTGCTATATCTACTATTCCTAGTTCTTATAGGACTTCCTGTAATGAGCATGGAGTTCGCTATCGGGAGAGGTGGCAGAAACAACATAGTAGTCTCTTATGCCAATCTATCCCATAACAATAAGAAGTGGACTACAATCGGAGTAGTATCATATGCTGGCAATTATCTGCTGCTGATGTTCTATACAACAATAACAGGATGGCTTATCTACTACATGCAATCAGCTGCAAGAGGAGTATTTCAGAGGAATATCGATATTCCCTCATACTTCTCATCCTTAATAGCTAATCCTCTAATGCAGATTCTATTCATGGCTATCGCCCTATTGATTACTGCATTAGTTGTGCTTGGCGGAGTTGCTAAGAGTGTTGAGAGGATCACAAAGGTAATGATGTGTGTTCTATTTCTTCTCATGATCTCTCTTGCAATCTATGCTTGCACACTTGATGGTGCAGAGGATGGTCTATCATTCTATCTGAAGCCAGACTTCTCTAGAATGGTTGAAAGAGGAATATTCTCTGTAATCTATGATGCAATGGGACAGGCCTTCTTTACACTATCATTAGGTATTGGAGCAATGGCAATCTTTGGCTCCTATATTGATAAGAAAAGAACACTTCCAGGTGAGAGTGTCAGAATCATAGTACTCGATACAGCTATAGCACTATTATCAGGCCTGATAATATTCCCAGCCTGCTTTGCATATAACACAGCACCATCAGCTGGCCCCGCCCTGCTCTTCCTATCACTTCCAGAGGTATTCTCAAAGATGAGTGGCGGAAGATTCTGGGGAACTCTATTCTTCCTTGCAATGTTCTTTGCTTCGCTATCTACTCTTATTGCGGTATTTGAGAACATAGTATCCTATTGGATTGATAGAAAAGGCATGGAGAGAAAGAAGGCAGTGCTCCTTAACTTCTGTCTCTTATTCGTACTCTCACTCCCTTGTATTCTTGGCTACAATGTACTTTCATCTATTACTCCACTTGGAAGCGGAAGCACAATACTTGATGGAGAGGACTTCTTGGTATCTAACCTTATCCTTCCTCTTGGCTCCTTGATGATGGTTATATTCTGTACATCAAAAAAGGGATGGGGCTGGGAGAACTTTCTAAAAGAAGCAGATGAGGGAGAAGGTCTTAAATTCCCTAAGTGGCTTAGAATATATTCCTCATACATTCTGCCTGTAATCATACTTTTGGTATTCTTTATCGGCCTCATTCAGAAGTTTCTGTAGTTCACGAATCTGAAAATTTTATATATTATTTAGTTACCATGAATATCAGAGCAATCGCCGGTAAAGTCGGCCTGGATTATGAGAACATCATCGAGGATTTCTGCGGAGATGTAAAATCACTCAGCGGAAAGCTCTCAAGCTTTACAGATAGCTTCACACTCGAAGATCTTAAAGCTGCGGTTGAGAAGAAGGATTACGATGCAGTCAGAAAAGCTGCAAAGGTAATCAGAAAGGGATCTGAAAAGGTAGGGCTCAAGGATCTCGCAAAAGCAGCAGAGTACGTAGAGGACGCTAAGGACGAGAAAATACACTCAGCAGCTATGTCTCTTATAGAGAAATACGAAGAAGTAAAGAAAGTGCTTGATGAAAGCAAGGATAACAACAATAACTAATAATAGGCCGGCCTAGGAAACCGGCCTTTATTATTCTCTAGAAGACATCTACACTCTGTTAAGCTTCATACAATCTTCCTTTTTTATCTTCTGTCCAACTTTTGGGGGTCACATCATTTCAGAGACGATTGAATCATAATACTTAGAGATCAATAAATGCTTATTGAAACAGATAGAGGCTGCGGTTGCAGCCTCTCTTTTATCTCTTATTTCTTATATGCATCCTCATGCACACCGAAGATTGCTCTGCCAGATGGCTCGTTCATCTTCTTGAAGGCCTCATCCCACTCTAGAGCTTTAGCAGTTGAGCAAGCGACTGATGCCTCATGTGGTA
>CAVHSB010000160.1:0-3761 GCA_963638635.1 Flexilinea sp. | reverse complement strand
ATCTGGCATTGAGCATAGATGCTAAGAAGCTTTTCCTGGTACATCTCCCCGCTACAGATAAGGCTAAAGAGGAGATTCTTCTAGAAGCTAAAAGCAGCTTTCCTTTAGCAGAGATACCAAAGGTTGGGCAAGAGTATAAGCTCTGGTAGTTCTTATAAATCATAGGTCATTCTCTTCATAATGGGGGAATGACCCTTTTTTGTATATGATAAGATTGTCTGATCAAATACAACTTTATTTGTTAGTGTTACTTTATTAAATATTAGACAAATTGATAAAGTATAGTTATCAGATATGTATGAATATAAATGAAATGCAAGAGTAGATTTTGTCTGATAGAGCTCTTGTGGCATCATCTAAATGCTTTGATAGAGATTTCTCAATCAAAGAAGTTAATGGTATGACAACCTGCTTCTCTTATTAGAATTGAGCCTTTATTTTAGTAATTTGAGGTAACAATCAGCTTTTCGAGCAGCAATAAGCAAACATAGTGCAAATAGCCTAATTTAGGCTCTTTACAGTGTGTTATCTTTTTGATAAATTAGCGTGAAGAAAGGTTAATAAGATGAAGTTTAGAGAGTTGATATCAATATCTAAAAGAAAGTCCCTTAGCCTTATTATTTCGTAATTTCCACCGATTCTTATTTTAGAATCGGTTTTTTTTTGAAGGAGAAGCTATGTCTAATGTTTTCAAAGCAAGATCTTTAAACGTAATTGAAGATTTTTCAATCAATGAACGCCGCTATTTCTTTAAGAAGACCTATGAACTTAAGAAAGCAATCATCGAGAATGACGAGAAGACTATGAATGAGTTCAGAATCAATGATCCAGACTTCGGTATCTATGAGGTATTTCTTGAGGACAGTACAAGAACCAAAGAGTCATTCAGAAACGCAGCTAAGTTCCAGCATGCTAAGGTATCTGAATTGATGACATCATCTTCTTCTATAAACAAAGGTGAGAGCTATGCAGATACCTTCAATATGCTCTCAGGCTATTCTAACAGCATCTTCATTGTAAGAAGCAAGGTAGAGGGCCTTACAAAGTGGCTCAGTGAAGAGACTGAAGAGTATGCTAAAAGAAATAACCTTCCTTATAAGCCGGCTTTCATAAATGCAGGAGATGGAAAGCATGAGCATCCAACCCAGGAGCTTCTTGATGAATTCACATTCCTTGAAGATAACAATATGTCCTTTGACTCTATCCATGTTGCGCTAGTCGGTGACCTATATCACGGAAGAACAGTACACTCAAAAGCAGATGGCCTTAAGATATTCGATAAGGTAAAGGTAGATCTTATTGCTCCAGATGAGCTTATGATGCCTGAGTCTTACATTGAGAAGATGAATGAGAATGGCTTTGAGGTAAGAATCTTCAAGTCAATTGAAGAGTATTTAAAGAGTGGAGATGTATCTAGACTATGGTACTTCACAAGACCTCAGCTAGAGAGAATGGGTGAGAGAATTCTCCAGAAGCAGGCAGAGCTCAGAGAGGCTATTACATTCAGACGTGACTTCTTAGATAAGATTCCACAGGATGCTAAGTTCTATCATCCACTTCCTCGCCACAAAGAGCATCCGACAATCCCTACATGGCTCGATAAGACATCCTTCAATGGATGGGAGCGACAGGCTATCAACGGAATGTATTGCAGAATTGTGCTCTTATCATTGATTGGCGGTAAGATCGGCAGTGACTATATCCCAACAGCTGAGGATAAGGGGGAGGATTTCACAAGCGAGGAATACATAATCGAGGTTGATGAGAAGGAGCTCAATAAGAAGGCTAAAAATTACTCTGAGGGCGTAAGACCTCTTGAGAATGGTCTTGTAATCGATCATATATGTAAGGGCGATAAGCCAGCAGACATAAGAAACCATATGAGAATGATCAGCGATGTTTTAGGCTTAGATGATGCCAAGGGCGGTGAATGGGTAAGCCAGGCAAACAATGGTGAATATAAGGGAATCATATTCCGCCCAGGTTCACATGACTTTACAAGAAAAGAGCTGAAGAGACTTGCAGCTGTTGCTCCTAAATCAACACTTAATATCATAAAGGATGGAAAGGTTGAGAAGAAGTACAGAACACATATGCCTCCAAGGATCTATAACTTTGACGATCTAGAGTGCCAGAATGAGGCTTGTATCTCTCATCCTGTAAATGGTGAGGGAGTTCCCGCTAAGTTCTATAGAACAAAGAATGGACAATTCTCGTGTGCTTATTGCGGACGCTTCCACAGCTTCAAAGAAATTTGGAAAAAGCGCTGAAATGCGTTAGAATCGATTTAAGAGGAAATTATGAAGACATTACAAGAAATAACAGATTACTATGGACCACTGCTGGCTAAGGGCGCATTCGAGCTAGGAGCTATCAAATTAAATACTTCAAATCCATTTACATGGGCATCAGGCTATAGAATGCCTATATATAATGACAATAGACAATTTCTAGCTAAAGCAAGCTACAGAGCTTTGATCTGCGATGCCTTTGCAGATATGATTGACTCTCTATCTCTTGCAGATATAGACAATATTGCAGGAACTGCTACTGCAGGAATTCCACATGCCACAAGCCTTGCAGATAGACTGAAAAAACCACTTTCTTATGTAAGATCTGCATCTAAGGACCATGGAATGGGGCATCAGATTGAAGGCCTTCCAAATAGCGGAAGCTATGAAGGGGCTAAGGTGCTTCTTATTGAAGACCTGATTTCAACAGGCTCCTCATCAATAAAGGCTGTAGATGCTGTAAGAGCAGCAAATGGCGAGTGCAATAACTGTCTTGCAATCTTTACATATGGACTTGAGAAGTCTGTTGAAGCCTTCAAGGCATTGGATCCTGTTTGCAATATGTACACAATCCTATCTTACCCTGTAATGATCAAAACGGCAGAAGAGGTTGGATATATAACATATGAGGAGTCTAAGAGCCTTCATGAATGGAGACGTGATCCATTTATCTGGGGCGAGAAGAGAGGCTTTCACAAGGAGGAGAAATGAGCTATATAGATAAACTCAAAAACAGTGCACTTGAAGTTGGCAACGTAGTATGCATGGGATTAGATCCAATCATCTCAGCTCTACCTCATGAGGAGCTTGAAACAAGAGAGAGAATCTCTTCCTACTTTGCAGAGCTATTTAAGAGAATGACTCTTGAAGGTGCCTTTCCATCAGCCTTTAAGCCTAATCTAGGCTACTACTCAGCACTCGATAAGCCAAGGGAGGAGGATTTCTCAGGCTCATTAGCTCTTGTAGATGTATTAGAGCTGCTCGATACCTATTTCCCTGGCATTCCTGTAATACTCGATTCTAAGCGAGGAGACATTGCAAGAAGCAGCGGAAACTATGCAAAGGAAGCATTTGATGCATGGGGCGCTGATGCTGTTACCGTATCACCATATATGGGATCAGATTCTGTTCTTCCATTTGCTTATGAAGATAAAGGTATGTATATTCTAAATAGAACATCAAACCCAGGTGCTGTAGATCTTCAGAACAGAGCAATGATTGATAGAATTGAAGAGAGAGAGGTTCATCCTCTATATATCTCTGTTGCACATAAGATTGCTGAATGGGCCAATGAGCATAAGGGTATTGGCGCTGTCGTTGGTGCTACAAGCATGAAGGAGCTTGAAGAGATAGCAGCATATTACAGCGATAAGGAGATTCCTATGCTTATCCCTGGAGTGGGCTCTCAGGGAGGATCCGCTCCAGAAGTGCTAGCAGCATTGAAGAGAGCAGGATATAAGGCAGAGCTTG
>CAVHSB010000159.1:0-3792 GCA_963638635.1 Flexilinea sp. | reverse complement strand
CGCTAGCTCAGCTGGTAGAGCAACAGACTCTTAATCTGTGGGTCAAAGGTTCGAAGCCTTTGCGGCTCATATAACCGAGAATCATCTCGGTTATTTTTTTGCCTTCATATTGCCAAATATCTTTAAAAAGCTAATACTCTGATTAGGAGCAACTAACTATGAAGAAGATAACACTCAAAATAGACGGCATGGCTTGTTCAATGTGCGAAGCTCATGTGAATGAAGCCATAAGAAACGGACTTGCTGTAAAGAAGGTAACAGCCTCTGCAAAGAAGGCAGAAGCAATAATAATGACAGAAGACGCAATACCAGAATCAGAGTTCAAGAGAGTCCTCGATCCAACAGGCTACAAGCTTGAAGGCTACTCAATAGAAGAGGCAGAGGAGAAAAAAGGCTTATTCTCTAAGCTGTTCTCAAAATAGAGCTATGCCACTTGGGAAACCAAGTGGTTTATTCATAAAAAAAAGACGGGCTCCCAGGGGATAAGAAGTCCGTCGGAGAATCATACAATCTTAACAAAGCATCCCCAGCCTTGAAATCCATCATAAGCTGGATAGAGCGGCGTCTGATAAAAGAGTCCAAGCTCTACAGTCCACCACCCTAGCATTCTCCATCCAATAGATGCTTCAGGTCTTATCAAAAGACCATTATGAGCCAAATTATAAGTGCCGGAATTTGATTGCAGCATAATCCATTGCTGGTACCAGGCTGTATTGATTCCAATATTAACATTAAAGCGTCCTAGCTCATAAATCTTGATCTTCATGCTGAGCCCCGCCTCACCCATCTCTTCGGCAGCTGCAAACTTGCCGCTTGAAGAGCCTAGAGGCTTAAAAAAGTGCTCATAGCGTAAATAAGCTGCAATAGTGACAGTATCAATCTTGATACCAAAGTCCAAGATACCACCAACTGTCGGATACCCATGAATCATTGCAGTATCTACATAGAGGTGAGATGCATAGCTTATGCTTGCATCCTTTCTGAAATAATCATCAAGGATAGGCTTAAGCTCATCCGTATCGCTAACAGTATAGCTGCTTGCTGCAAAGAGCATAGAAGATGCTATTACGAAAATCAATAAAACAGATAAAATTCTCTTCATCGTCATCTCCTAGTTGCCCCAATAGTAATAGTCTTTATATATTCCATCGTCATCAGCAAGTCTGATGTACTCAGGACCATCAACGGCAGTAGCATAGAAATAGAATTGGTAAATCTCACTTGATCCTGAATCGAAATTCAATGTAAGAGTACCGTTGCACTCTGTAATCGCATAGGTCTTATATGAAACTGTATAGGTACCACCTCTTGTAGTAGTATCTACAGTCTCAGTGAAGGTATTCTCCTTGCTGTTAAACTTGTAAAGCTTTGAGTAAGCATGGTCAGCCTTTTCCTCATCATTTCTGAAATATGCATAGGTTCCAGCAATATTGTTAGGAAGATTACCATCAAATTTTGGAATAAGACCCATCAAGGACTTAACATCATCACAGGATGTAAGTGCAAATAAAGATACAACAATCAACAATAAAGCAAATCCCTTTCTCATTTTGCAGCAACCTCATATCCATCTACAGTTCCATTGCTGTAGTTGATGCTGAATACATACGTACCAGAGAATGCCTTATTCTTAACGCTCATCTTCTCAAGTGATATATGTCCCTTATACATACCAAACACATCAAAGCCATTAGTTGATGACTTGCAGCTACCAGTACCAGATGCGTTAACATGCATCTCATAATTACCATTTATATAGAAGTTGGCATTCTCACCGAAGGTTGAATAAGTAAAGTAGATCTGACCTCCAAGACCTTCCATTGATGCACTGTATGTAATCTTGCTATCTCTATAGTGGTCCTTATCCTCTGCGCTATCTAAGGCCTTAGTCTGAGTTGATAAATCTGATGCATTGCCATAGCCAACAAGAGTTGCAATCCTGCTCTTCTTCCAATAGCTCTTATAATCCTCTGGAACATAGCTCTGTCTTTCCCACGGCTTAAGACCAGCAGACTCGAAGATATCTATAAAGACAGCAGGAGTAACAGCTGCATATGAATTAGCTGCATGCTTAACCTCTCCCAGAGTTCTGCCAAGCTCATCTGTTGTATCTATATAGTAGTCATATATTACAAGAGGCGATGTCGTGGTATCATCAAAGGAGTCCTTAGCAGTGAAGGTCTTAACAGTACCATCTGATCCGGTTCTTGTAATTGTCTGATTAGTAGCTGCACTAGTAGTCCACTTAACATGAACAGGATAAACTCCACTAGAGTTAGCAGCATCCCCATCAAGAGGCTTATCAAAGCTTGTTGCTGTGATGGAATCAATAGGGATAGGAAGATCCTTGATGCTGTTAGAGGTTGCTTTATCTGACTCAATGCCATCAGCATTCTTAACGTATATTGAGATATTCCTTAGCTCAACGCCTTCATCAATTGGATTCTTTTCAATCGAAATAAAGGTATTGAATGACTTAAACTCTTCCTCCGTATACTCCTCTGCTTCACATATTGTTCCATTCTTTAGTGTTCTTATTACAACATATGTATATTCTGCAGCTCTCTCACTGTCCGTTGCTCCAACAGGGAGTGTGTAAGATATGTCATATCCGAACTTATCCTTATTAGCAACAAGAGAGAGATCCTTTACTGTTGATATTACATAGCCATAATCAATTCCGGCCTCAGAAATACCGATAGTATTCTCTGCAGTTACTGAATAGGTATATTCAACATTAGGATTGACTGCTGAATCCTCATATACATAGTTGCCATTATCATCTGTAGCTAGTGTCGAGATATCATCATACTCGGTTGAGAAAACAATAGACTCAGCACTTCCTGCACTTGTTCTCTTTATTACATAGGTATATTTAGAATCATCACCAGATGCCTTGAAGTGAACACTAATAGAGCTATTGCTCTCACCCTTGCTTACAGAAACAGCAGGCTTACCAGGAGCACCTGGAACTAGCGTATAGCCAGATCTTGAGTTGCTTATAGTAGCCTTCTCACCAGTTGGGCCAACACCGATAACTGCAAAGTATAGCTCCTTACCCTTCTCCTTAGCTGGATCAATCTCATAGGAGTAATATCTGACATCATCACTCTCATCTGCGTTAAGAGTCTCAACAAGCTCACTCTTAAGACCAGTAACGGATGAGATATCAGCCTTATAAACCTCATAGCTCTCAACATATGGCATTTGTGTCCAGCTGACTATGATAGCACTCTCACTTGTACCCTTAGATGCGCTAAGAGACTCAGGAGAAGCTAACAATGTTCCAATTGAAGCATCAGAGGCCGCACCAGCATCCCCTGTGTAGGTATGGGCTGTAACTCTATAGCTATAGTACTTGTTAATTGCTAAGGATGCTGAAGAGTCTACATAGCTAGTACCGGTAACAGTCTCACCAATAGTAGTCCAGACATCGCCTGCTGTTGCTATAGCGCTGTTATCCTTCTCTGACTTTTCGAGGGTATAGTAATCAGCACCAGTAACGCTATCCCATCTGATTGCTATATAGTCTTCATAGTACGACTTAGTAGCATTAACATTAGCAGGAGCAGCCTTAGAGAATGTAACACTGCTTGAATTATTGTTATTAGTACCATTATTACCTGGCTTAGTAATCTCTCCATTAGTCATAAGAATGCTGGCGTTGCAGGAGATTAACAATAGAAAAAATGTAGCAATTATTAAAAACTTCTTCATACTATTAACCCCTTAATATGGACGTACAGTCACATTATCATAACTAACATTTTCTGTTTTTCCATTATATTCAAC
>CAVHSB010000158.1:0-3811 GCA_963638635.1 Flexilinea sp. | reverse complement strand
GTCCAGACACTGTGCTTAAGAGTGACTATATCCCAGTTAAGAACATTTCCTATGTAAAGGCTGTCAAGGCTACTGCAATGGAAACTCCGATGAGGAAGGTACAGGTAACCTTGGATTCAACAGTTAATAGTGGCAAGCCTATCTCAGGACAGGATTATATCTTGCGCATTAACTTCCGTCAGTTCTATGGCATGAGTGACCAAGACCAGTACTTCAAGGATGCAGCAGTTCATGCTACCAAGGATATGACGGCACAGCAGTTCTACACAGCATTGAAGGATTCCCTTGACAAGAGTTTCTCTAGGGAGGTTGGTGCTGATATTAAGAGTAATCCATATCTTACCTTTACTGCAAGTGCATCAGGTCTTGTAATTGAAGAGAAGCCACAGCCTTGGCATCTTGGCACAGAAGCACAGGAGAGGGTTTACTTTGATATTGTTCCTACCACTGTATATGATGGTGTTGATGACCTTGTATGGGGTAAGGTGACTGAACAGGCTGCTACTACCAAGCTTGGTAATGGCAAGAAGATTGCAGACCTTGAGTATTTCTGCTTGGGTGAGCGTGGTGACCAGTATAGGAAGATTGGTTTCCCTAATGACATTGAGACTGTAGGTATGGTTGACCCAACCAAGACTTATGACATCCTTGAGATTCACTATGCATTTACTGATACAGGTGTGAACAGTTATAGGTCAGAGAAGGACATTACCATTGCTGTTCCAACGGCAGTAAGTTCTACTGACTCCAGTGCAGACTACACTGTTATCAATGCAATCATTACAGCATTCAACAAGGAGACAGGTCTCAGTGTAGCTACCTTGACAAAGTAAGGTAATTCTTTTTTTCATATTCTAGGTTTTGGGGATGGGGAGTAAGTCCCTGTCCCTTTTTGTTTAACTTAAAAGGGAATATATGATTATCTATGACCAACTCAGAATCTCAGATGATGGCAAGAGACTATATATCAATGCTCATGTAAACAAGGCTAGTTACTTTAATAACATCTACATTGATACCATTGTCATAATGACTGCTGATAAAGTATCTGAGACTAACCCAGGTCTTCCTACATCAGACTATGTATATATCAATAAGGCTGAGGATAATACCAAGGAGCTTAACCTAGTGCTTACTCCTAATGACTTATCTAGGTCTTGGGAAACAGACTCTAAGGCTATAGCATTCAATAGGGGAGATATGAGCAATACATTGTTCTTTGTATATATCAAATGCAAGGGAACTCCAGATGCTTGTACTCCTTGTACTCTTGATGAGGAAACTACTCTTGGAGTAGTATTTGATGAGAATATGCTTCATCAAAGGGTAATGGACTATACCAAGGCTTTGCTTGCAGACTGTAGTGTTCCTACAGAGTTTACAGACTTTATTCTTCTATGGTATGCCTTCAAGTCTGCCATTGAGACTGAGCATTATGTAGCAGCTATCAAGTTCTACAAGATGCTATTTGATAACCCAGAGGTATATTGTCAGAGTGTTGTACCTAAAAGTTGTGGATGCCATGGGTGAAATAGTATTTGATGCATTGTCTAAGTATTATCATTCTCTAGAGCTGAGGGGATATATGCCTAGGATTGACAGTGCCAAACTATTGGTACTTTCATTCTTTTGGGAATATATGTATCATGACTATAGGGGGATACTTAGCAAAGGAGATTATGGTCTTATAGAAAAGGCATTAGATTGCCTCTATGGGACTAGTTGTTTAATACCTTATCCAGATTATTTGAAGATGGGAAAATTGCATTTAGGAGAAGTAACAGAGATTGCTCAGAGGTTGAAGACCCTTGAGGATACAGATGTAGTAAAGGTTATCCATGACCTTGATAGTGTGAATGGTGATATTCAGTCAGATATTATTATCACAGCTGAGGAAGATAACTGATTCATTTAAATCAGTAAATAGTTTCTTTTATATGGCTCAAGGGTTTAGTAAAATATACTACCTTTGAGCCATAATTATAAATAAGAAGATATGTTAGTAAAAGAAATTGCTTTTATGTGCCTAGATTTGGCAAAGGCAAATACTTCTGATGATAGCTTTTTTACTCCTGAGCATGTTGTTTTTCTATTAAAGAAATACAGGAGTTTCTTGATAAAGAAGGAGCAGGATAAGCAGAAGTCAAATACAGATATAGCCTCTGAGTTTGAGTATCAACAGATATGCTTGGACTTGGAGAAAGTAGCTGCCATTGATGGTAGTCCTTGCAGTGGAGGATATTATCTAAGGACAACTAAGAAGATACCTAAGATTCTTGATGGTAATCTTCCTAGGGTATATCCTATTGATTTCTACCAAGGAATCAACATTACCTTTATTCCTAGGGATAGAATGAGGTATGTAGGCACCAATAAGTTCTTACAGAATATCATTTATGTATCATTGGGACCAGACTTGCATCTTTATCTCAAAAGTACTAATCCTCAGTTCCTATACCTAAAGAAGCTAAGATTGAGTGCTGTCTTTGAGGACTTTGATAATATATCCTGTTATCTCTGTGATGATGAAGGTAACTCAACAGCCTGTGATATACTTAATGAGGAGTTTCCTATTAGGGAGTACTTGGTACCTACATTGATAGAACTTGTAGTTAAGGAGATTACATCTTCCAAATATCAACCAGTGGACTCAAAAAATAACGCTGATGATGATTTATCTAAGGTAGCAACTAAACAGAGTTAGTTATGAGCTTTAAGGAATTTACTGATAAGGTTTGCAAGAGATACACCAAGAAGGACTTTAAGGTCAAAGGCTCATGGGGCATCTATGATTCATATAAGTTAGTAAGGAAACATGGATGGTATGATATAGGAAAGCCTTTGTATGAATCAGAGTACTTTGGTATTGTAAGGAAAGTTAATGACCTACTTGCTGATGAGATAGCCAATGGCAATACTGTAGTGTTTCCTCATGCAATGGGAAAGCTAGAGCTTAACAAGTTTCCTGTAGGAGTAAAGATAGTAAATGGAAAGCTAAAGAACACTTATCCTATATCTTGGTATAAGACATTAAAGCTTTGGTATGAGGATGAAGAAGCATACAAGAATAAAATACTTATTAGAAAGGAGGATGATTATGCCTATGCTGTAAGGTATAAGAAGTTTAATGCTTTCTATACCAATATGTGCTTCTATGAGTTTGCTGTCAATAGATTCATTAAAAATGCAATACGTAAAAATGTTAAAGAAGGAAAGGTAGATACATTATGGTAACAAATATACAATATACTAATATTAGAAGGATTCTCGATGATATTACAGAGCATCCTCTTCTTAGGGATGTTACTCTAGAGCAGATAGTAAGACATACTATTCGTTTTATCTCACTCCATGGTTATCCCTCATTATATCAAGATAAGATAGCTACTGTAGACATCAAGGACTTTAGGGGATTATTGCCTTGTGATTTAATCTCTGTTATTCAAGTAAAAGACCTTGATAGTTGTATTTGTCTTAGGTCTATGACAGATACTTTTACTCCGGGGTTAAGACAGAAACCTATGATGGATAAACCTCATAGGGACTTACTGAATAATATCCAAGGAGAATATATTCCTCCTAGGAAGGAAAGTATGGAAGAACTAACCTTTAAGACACAAGGTAGGATTATCTTTACGTCATTCCCTGAAGGTAGAGTAGAGATAGCTTACAAGGCTATTCCTGTAGATGAGGATGGATTTCCATTGCTTATAGATAATGAGACTTATCTTAATGCCTTGGAAGCATACATCAAGAAACTAAAGAGGTCTTCGTGTGACCTTTAGGTCATATGAAGACCGAGTTGTACGGA
>CAVHSB010000157.1:779-3822 GCA_963638635.1 Flexilinea sp. | reverse complement strand
CACGCTAGCTTGAGGTGCTAGTGCTTTAACGGGCTTGGAGATTCGAGTTCTCTCGGCCGCATAAATCCTTAGGTAGTGATACTTAAGGATTTTTTTTATGATAAAATCAGACAGCTTTTGTTAATTGTTTTTCATTGAATTATGTCCTCTCTCTCTGTATTCTGAAACTATGAAAAATAAAGTCTATTTTGATGATATAACAGGTGAGTATTTAGGCTCTCCTTCTGCTTCTGTTATTGCTTCAATGCATATTGATAAAGAAGCTTTGAGGAAAGCCTTAGATAAATATATCCTATCAATATCTGGCTGGAGAGCTGTTGTAGCTAAAAGCGGGGATGAGGAAGATGCGTCTTATGAGGTAGCTGATGAAGATATTGCTCTTGCCGCTATATTTGCATATTCCTTTTTTAAGTTCTTAGGAAATAAAGCTAAGGTTCTAGTAGGTAGGGATGCACGTCCGACTGGCAGACTTATAGGAGAGGCTGTTGTAAGGACTCTTTTACACTTTGGTGCAGATGTAAAATATATTGCAACTTCTTCTGCTCCTGAGATTATGGCATACTCTAAAGCTGGTTTTGATGGCTTTTTCTATATATCTGCATCTCATAATCCAGTAGGTCATAATGGCTATAAGTTCGGCTTTGATGGCGGCGTATATTCAAGGCCTGAGGTAGAGGAAGTAAAAGCTAATCTTTTTCAGGCTCTTGAGTCTGAGAATCTTATTGATGAGATTGTTTCTGTTTTATCTTCTGACAGTAAGACAATTGAATCTGTTTTAGAGTGTCATAAGGAAGAGAAGGTGAAGTCATTAGCCTATTATGAGCAATTTGTAATAAAGACTGCCGGCAGTGATTTTTCTTTGAAGACTCCTGTTGGAATAGTTGTTGATTTCAATGGATCTGCAAGATCAAGATCCATTGATCTTCATTTCTTAAGATCTCATGGAATAAAGCTATACGCACTTAATAATCAGCCTGGTCAGATTGTACATGGCATTGTACCAGAGGGAGAAAACCTAAAGCTATGCAGAGATACTCTCTCAGCAATGCATGACAAAGATAGCTCCTTTGTTCTTGGTTATGTTCCAGATAATGATGGAGACAGAGGTAATCTGGTGTATTACTCAAGAAGGAATAATAGAGCAGAGCTATTAGGCGCTCAGCAGGTATTTGCACTTATAGCGCTTATAGATCTAGCAGAAGATAGCATCAATGGAAGAAAGAGTGCAGTAGCTGTAAATGGCTGCACTAGCCTAATAATCGAGGATATTGCTTCAAGACTTAATGCATCTGTATTCCACTCAGATGTTGGAGAGGCTAATGTAGTAAATCTTGCAGCTAAGCTCAGAAAAGAAGGCTATAGCGTCAAAGCTGCAGGCGAAGGTAGCAATGGAGGCGTTATAGAGTATCCTGCCAAGGTTAGAGATCCTATGAACTCCATAATAACTATTCTTAAGCTTTATTATAATGAGAGGCTTTTGAATAAGATTGAAGAAGCCTTAGGAATTAAGAATGCAGAGCTTTCTGATGTAATTGAAGCGCTACCAAAGTACATTACAACATCGGCCTTTTCCTCTGATGGTGTTATGCATGTCAAGGTGGATGATTTTGATGCTTTTAAAAAGAGCTATGAGAAGAATTTCAAAGAGAGCTATAAAGCTATGCTTGATGAATGCGGCTTTGATAGCTACAGGGTTTTGCAATATGAAGGAGATGAGGAGTTTGTAGGAGAGGGTGAAGAGCATAGACCTAAGAACTCAACTGGAGGCTATAGAGTAGAGCTTATACGCAATAATAAGAGTGAGGCATTTCTATGGTTAAGTAAATCAAGAACAGAAGCTCTTTTAAGATTGATGGTCGATGTTAAAGGAGAAGATATTAAGCTTCATGATAAGCTTCTTTCATTCCAGCATGATTTGATAGAAAAGTCGCTATAAGCATTCGAGAGACTGCAAAATGTGGCCTCTTTTTCTATATAAATGAGATTGCATTCTGTGAAATGCATACTTTATGTTATTAAAACAAGTAGCTGAGCACAGTGGATAGCTACGTGTAATAATGGCATTGTGTTATATGCTATTCATAATAATAGAGAGATTCATGTTTCATGGGAATTTGCTGGAACTTCTACATTATTTTCCTTTCTTGTTATAAGATATAAATGAGAAAAAAATATTGTTTGAGAAGGAATACCGATAGGGAAGGAGTGTAGGTGACATGGGACGATTCGTTAATCCAGACAATTCTGCATTTAGACGTGCTCTTGAAGACGAGATATATGTAGACAAAAGTGGACTGATAAATTTTACTAACCATGTACTTGGCAAAAGTCGAGGGTTTATCTGTAACAGCCGTCCACGCAGATTCGGCAAATCGATGACTGCAGATATGCTTGCTTCATATTATTCGAAGGGTGCCGACTCTGATGGACTTTTCTCATCACTTGAAATAGGTTCGTCTCCTGATTATAAGAAGCATCTTAATAAATACGATGTTATCCATCTTGATATTCAGGAATGTATAGATCCTGCAGGCGGAGCGGAGAATGTTGTCTCTTATATCAAGGAAAAGGTCATAGGCGAGCTTAGAAAATACTATCCTGAAGTAGTTCCAAAAGATGAAAGATCGCTTTTTGAAGTGCTATCAAGCATCAATAATGAAACAGGAGAGCAGTTTGTAATCATCATAGATGAGTGGGATGTGCTTATAAGAGACGATGCAAATAACAATAAGGTGCAGGAAGAATACATTTCATTTCTTAGAAGCATATTCAAAGGTGCTCAGGCAACAAGGTATGTTGCACTTGCATATATGACGGGAATTCTTCCCATAAAGAGACAGAAGACGCAGTCGGCGCTCAATAATTTTTTTGAGTACACAATCATTGATGCTGGGACATTTGCAGAGTATGTTGGCTTTACAGAAAAAGAAGTCAAAGCTCTGTCGAGTAAATATCATATGGACTACGAAGAAGTAAGAAGATGGTATGATGGATATCATTTGGAAGGAATTCATATTTATAACCCTAAAGCTGTAGTTAATGT
>CAVHSB010000157.1:0-769 GCA_963638635.1 Flexilinea sp. | reverse complement strand
GTCAGATACTGCCAGTTATGAATCCGTTGTTCCATTGATAAACATGAACTACGATGGCCTTAAAGAGGCAATAATTGAATTGGTCTCTGGAGTAGAGGTTCCTGTCGATATTGGGGACTTCCAGAATGATGTGGTTTCTTTTGCCTCAAAAGATGATGTAATGACGTATCTTATACATCTGGGGTATCTAGCATATAACGAGAAAGAAAAGACAGCCTTCATTCCAAATGAGGAGATAAGGGAGGTTATGATAAGGGCTGTAAGAAGGAAGAACTGGAGCAAGTTTATTAAATGGATGAATGAGTCGGAGAGTCTGATGGCTGCAACCAGATCTCTTGACGGAAGCGCTGTAGCAGAAAAGATAGAGAAGATCCATCAAGAATATTCTTCTGTGATAAAGTACAATGATGAAAACTCTCTTGCTGGAGTTATAACAATTGCATATCTCTATTCAATGGAAAAATACTTCAACCCTCTCCGTGAGCTACAATCAGGAAAGGGCTTTGCAGACCTTGTTTATATACCTAGGCCTGAATACAGAGATGATGCTCCGGCACTTGTTGTCGAACTTAAATGGGATAAGAGCGCAGAGAGTGCAATAGAACAGATAAAAAAGAAGAACTATCCTGATTCGATAAAGGACTACACAAATAATATCCTAATTGTTGGCATAAATTACAACAAGGAGACAAAGAAGCACGAGTGTGTTATTGAGAAGCTCTGATAGGGTGACTCTTATAAGTCAAAAGATAGTTGTGATTAAAAAAGG
>CAVHSB010000156.1:0-3851 GCA_963638635.1 Flexilinea sp. | reverse complement strand
AGCTTGTATCTTTATCTGCAGGTAAAGTAAGATTAGACCCTAGACGCATGTCCTACCTTGAAATGGAGACAAGTGCTGTATCGCTAAAGGATAAAGCTCTTTTTATTCTTGAAGAGCTTAGGAGATTGATATAATGGATGAGAAAGAGCTGTTTGAGAGGCTTGGTCGTATTGAAGTAAGAGAAGGCAAGGAAAGAGAGATAAAGAGCTATGTGCTGAGAAACAACACGATGGATGAAAAGGATAAAGAAGTAGTCAAGAGCTACTTTGAGAAATATGGTCTTTTCTATACAGGTGAGAAGCTCGATAAGCTTAAGGTCTTCGGAAATGACAACCCTCTTGTAATCGAAATAGGCTTCGGCATGGGCGATACTACAGCTAAGATGGCGCTTATAAAGGGTGAGAATAACTATTTAGGTCTAGAGGTGTATCTCCAGGGCTTCATAAAGCTATTGAAGAATCTCGGAGACAACAATATAGATAATGTCAGAATAATGAGATTCAATGCTGTAGATGTTCTCAATAACATGATTGAGGATGGCTCTGTGGATGGCTTTCATATATTCTTCCCAGATCCATGGCCAAAGAAGAAGCATCATAAGAGAAGATTGATGAATCCAGAGTTTCTGCATCTTCTTGCAACTAAGCTCAAAAAGGGTGGCTACATATATATGGTAACTGATTGGGAGGAGTATGCAGAGGAAGTATTGGAGCTAGAGAAGGGTGAGCCTCTTCTCAATAATCCCTTCTATTCCTTTGCTCCTCCAGTTACATGGCGCCCTGTTACGAAGTTCGAGCAAAAGGGCATGGATAAAGAATATACGATAAACGAAATATGGTTTGAAAGAGTATGAATAAAGAAGGCCTCACCGATTAAGATGAGGCCATTCCTTTATGCATTGGCTGCTGCTTCTTTTTCCCGCTTAGCTTCTGCTATTACATCCTCTGCCAGCTTTCCATTTAGCGTCTCATAGTGATCGAATTCAAGCTCGAATGAGCCTGTGCCGCTTGTCATGCTCTTAAGATCTATAGCATAGTTTCTGAGCTCTGCCATTGGAACCTCTGCTTTGACAGCTGTAAGATGTCCCTTTTCCTCCTGCCCGAGAACTCTTCCTCTCTTGCTTGAAAGATCAGATAGGATAGCTCCAAGATATTCATTCTCGACAAATACCTCAAGCTTCATGAATGGCTCTAGAAGTACGCATCCTGCCTTGGATAGAGCTATCTCCATAGCTCCCTTAGCTGCAAGCTTGAAGGCCATTTCAGAAGAGTCTACAGGGTGCTCCTTACCATCAATCAGGTTTACTCCGATGTCAACAAGAGGGTAGCCTGCAAGGTAGCCTTCCTGCATTGACTCAAGAATGCCCTTCTCAATTCCAGGAATATAGCCCTTAGAGATTGCACCGCCCTTGATTGAGTTAGTGAATTCATAGTACTTGCCTCTTTCAATAGGCTCAATCTCAAGTACGACTCTGCCAAACTGACCATGACCGCCAGATTGCTTCTTATGTGAATACTCTGCAAGTCCAGACTTCTTTGTGATTGTCTCTCTATAGGCAATCTTAGGAGTCTTTGTATGGATAGTGATCTTTTGCTTCTCTCTGATTCTGTCGAGGATCATGTTGATATGAAGCTCACCCATACCGCCTATGATAGATTCCTTAGTCTCTTCGTTGTATTTCATTACGAATGTAAGGTCTTCCTCTGCAACCTTGTGAAGAGCATCGTTCATCTTATCCTCGCTCTTCTTGTCATCTGCTCTTATAGCAAGCTCATATACAGGCTGAGGGAGTCTTAGAGGTCTGAACTTTCTCTTCATCTCAGCATTTGCAACTAGAGTAGAGTTAGTTGAGGCAATATCGAACTTTGTAACTACTCCTATATCTCCAGCCTGAAGCGAGTCAGTCTCTATAAGCTTCTTTCCAAGTGCTCTATATAGCTTTCCAGGCTTTGCCTTGCGTCCGATTTCATTGTTATAAAGCTCAGTCTCAGGAGTGATTACGCCAGTAACAACCTTTAAGAAGGAGAGCTTTCCAGAGAATTGATCAAGAGTTGTCTTGAAGCAATAAGCACTTGCGTTGCCCTCTGGTGTAATAGGAAGAGTTGTCTCCTCTCCCTGTCGTCCTATGATGAATTCATCTACTCCAAGAGGTGAAGGGAAGTTGTTCTTTATGAAGTTCAATAGTGATGTGATACCAGCACCCTTATCTGTAGCACCGCAGAATACAGGTACGATTCTATTGGCTCTTAGACCTTCCTTCAGTCCTCGTCTTATTTCATCTGGTGTTAAGGTACCAGCCTCGAAGTACTTCTCAATAAGGTCATCCGCACCTTCTGCTGCATTCTCAATGAGTCTTCCTCTGAAGTCCTCTACAACTGCAGCATATTTCTCTGGAATAGGCATTGGCGTCTCTTTGCCGCCCTCGTGGCATTCATATGCCTGGTTTTCAATAAGGTTGATGACTCCATGGAATTCCTCAGCCTCTCCAAGTGCCATTACAACTGGTACATAGTGAGATGTGAATTCCTCTTCAAGTGAATCTATTACTTTTCTAAAGCTGGCTCTTTCCTTATCCATCTTGTTGATGAATACAGCTCTAGGCTTATTTCTCTCATCAAGTCTTCTCCAGAGCTTTATAGTCTCAATCTGTGCTCCCTCTCTGCCGTCAACCAGCATGAGTGCAGCCTCTGTTGCTCTGAATGCGCATATAGCTTCTCCGATGAAGTCTGCTGTTCCCGGAGTATCTAGGATATTGATTGTCTTTCCATCCCATACTGTGGATGCAAGGGAGGTATGTATTGATATCTTTCTGGCAATTTCCTCTTCAGTATAGTCACTTGTTGTCTTACCAGAATCAACTGTTTCCGGACGTGCAAGAGCACCTGAATAATAAAGCATCTGCTCTATTAGGTTTGTCTTGCCCGTACCGTTATGGCCGATGATGGCAATATTCCTGATGTCCTTTGTCTCAACGCTCATATAATTCCCTCCTTTTGAAAATCATTAAGCTATTTATAGCTAAAATCTTAAGAGAGGGTATTTGATAAGTCAAAATAAAAATAAAAAAATATTGATTGAATTGAGCAAAAGCTCAGAAAAGAATTGATTATTAATAGAAAAACCTCCTTTCGGAGGCCTTTCTTAGATCTTCTCAGAGTAGTGGTCAAATTCCATGCTGAATTGGCCTCTTCCCTGTGTTGAGCTTCTGAGTATAGTTGTGTAGCCGAACATCTTCTCAAGAGGAACCTCTGCTTTGATCAGATCTCTTGATATTCCGCTTTCCATTGAGTTCACGATACCGCCACGCTGTGTTATTGAAGATATTACATCTCCTACATATTCACTTGGGGAGGTTATCTGTACATTCATTATTGGTGCCATCATCATTGGCTCTGCATCCTGGCATACCTTATCGAATGCCATTACAGCACAGGATGTGAAAGCAAATGGAGTAGAGGTAAGCTCATCGTAGTCTATAGCTGTTACTTCAGCCTCTATATCTGTGCATTCATAGCCGAACTTTATTCCTGATTTGAAGGCACCTTCAATGCCAGTCTTTATAGCTTCAATGATCTCGTCTGGGATATCTCTTGTTGAAGCTGTGATCTTGAGCACATTGCCGGATTTTGGAGGAAGAGGCTTGACAGTCAATGTAAGAGCTGCTCTGTTTTCTTTATTCGCAATGACTTTATCGAAGGTCTCGCTGCCGCTAGCCTCTCTCTTTATTGACTCTCTATAGCTTACCTGAGGATTTCCGACTCTTGCGTCTATCTTCATCTCCTTTGTGATTCTTGTAACAAGCACATCAAGATGAAGCTCTCCCATTCCCGATATCACAAGCTGACCCGTCT
>CAVHSB010000155.1:0-3922 GCA_963638635.1 Flexilinea sp. | reverse complement strand
ACTCAAGAATCTGTCTCATAAGATCGTAAATCCTTTTGTAGCCATAGGTTTCATTTCACTTGGCATTCTCATCATATGGCGTCCTTGTCCGCCTTATTCTTCTCTTCCCTGTAGAACTTAATAAAATCTTCCTTGTTTATCTTATATCCAACTTTAGGGGGCACACCACATCTGACGAATATTTAATAAAGAAAAGCTCCCCATATGATTCTATGCTATACTAAACATATGGTTGATTTCGTATTATTCGGTACAGGCTGGAGAGCCGAGTTCTATATGAGAATTGCTGAAGCATCTCCTCTTTTTAAGCTCAATGCTATTTATACTAGAAGCGAAGAAAGACGCAAAGAAATAGAGAAGAGAGGCTTCAAGGTCTTCACATCAATTGATGAGACATTAATAGAAGCACACGATATGGCTGTAATAGCTAGTGGCAATGATGGTCTTATACCTCTTCTTGATAACCTCAATGAACGTGGTACTACAATAGCATGCGAAACATCATTTCTGAAATTGAATGATAATGAGCTTGATTATATATCATCAAATATCAAGGGCTATGCGCTTGAGCAATATTGGCATACGCCATTATATGGATCAATAAAAGAAGCACTACCATTGATTGGAGATATTGAGAGCGTCTATCTCTCAGCACTCCATAACCATCATGCAGCATCTATTGCAAGATATATCTTTAAGGATGAAGTAATCAAAGACATCAGAACGATCTCTGAGACAAACGCTCGATGCATTAAGACAGGCTCAAGAGCTGGACGTGAAATAAGCAATGAAATGCAGGACTATAAGCGCAAGATAACTCAGATAGAATATGCGTCAGGCAAGATATTCATCAACGATTTTTCATCAAACCAATACCATAGCGCTATTATCCCATCAAGAATCGAGATCAGAGGAGCTAAAGGAGTTATTACAGAAAGAGGTGTCTCATATGTTAAAGACAATGGCTATGTGGCTACTCTTCCATTCATATTCCATAGAGGATCAGATAAAATCAATGAGCCAATGACGCTTTCTCATGTAACGGTTGGAGAGAGGGAGTCATTCATCAATCCATTCTATCCTGCTCTTTTGAATGATGATGAAATAGCTATTGCGGCTATGCTCAATGAGATAAAAGAGAGGAGAAACACCTACTCAATAAAGGAGGCAGTAGAGGATGCAAAGCTTGGAAAGCTTTTATGATCATACCTTGCTATGAATCTCTATCCACTCCTTATCTGTCTCACTCTTCTTCGTCCGTCTGAAGCCATAGCGCACCAAAGCTATGACATTCTTCCAGATTACTTTTCTGTTAACAAATAGCTCAATGAATCTATTATGAGAGATAGAAGGATCTGAATAGCTGTTATTGTACCAGCTCTCAAGATTAGCTTTCTGTATTATTCTTTCTTCCTTTGTTTCTACATAGATTACATCAGAGCCTGGTAGCTCTTTTGAAAGCAGATCCTCAAGCTCCTTCTTACCCCAAGCAGCTATGTCACTGCTGTAAATAGAGGCTTCCTTCTTTATAAGTATCTCCTTTTCATATTCATCTGTAAAATCAGATAGCCTGCTTGATAAAGATGGTATAGCTTCAATTAGAGCAATCTCTCCATCAGTCTCAAGATATTCCTTTATTTTTCCTAGAATGCTCCTTGCATCCTGAAACTTAGTAAGAATATTTCTGCCTGAGATTACCTTAAACTTAATTCCATCCTCTAGCTTATCAAAGGCAGCTATAGGCTTAGAGACTATCAGCTCTGGCCTTGTAAGCGTATCTATCTCTTTTGTAAAGTGGTCGATGATATCACGCTCATCGTTCTTTGTAACCACAGCAACAGCTAAGCCCTCTGGATTTCTCTTCATCAAAGGCCATAAAAGAAGTCCATGAGAGGCATTCAAAACAAGAACATTGCTATGACGCTCAATATCTATATTCTCATATAGTCTCTTCACATTCTCATATAGAACGCTGGATCTTTGGGACATAGCTCTTTCAATCCACTTATTTCGCTCTTTGTCTCCAGGTGAGAATGTTAACACTTCTTTGTATGGATTATCTGATACAGACTCCAATTGAGCTTCTCTGTGCATTATTACAGAATCTCTTATTTTCTCCTCATAGCCCATTGAAGATGGCTTATAATAGACCTTGCCCTGGAGTCCTGTCGGAAGATATTGCTGAGCAACCCAATGATCCTTATAGCTATGAGGATAGAGGTACCCCTCTCCATGTCCAAAGCCATCCTTATCTCTGCTTGCATCCTTAAGATGGTTAGGAACCTCATCTGCCTTTTCTCTCTCAACATCAGCTAGTGCATCAAAGAAGCCAAGTGCACTATTGCTCTTTGGGCACGTTGCTAGATATATAGCTGAATGAGCCAGATGAAACCTGCCCTCTGGAAGTCCTATTCTATCAAAGGCTGCGGCATCGGCTTCAACTACAGACACGGCATTTGGCTCTGCAAGCCCAATATCCTCAGCTGCAGATATAAGCATTCTGCGGAATATGAATCTTGGATCCTCTCCTGCGCTAACCATTCTAGCAAGCCAGTACAGAGCAGCATCTGGATCCGAGCCTCTCAAGGATTTTATGAATGCAGATATAACATCAAAATGATAGTCGCCCTCCTTATCATAAAGAACGGCCTTCTTCTGAATAGATTCCTCTGCAGCTTCCTTTGATATATATATCTTACTTCCATCTTTTGGAGGAAAAGAGTCAGGAGTCGTCTCTACAGCGAGCTCCAAAGCATTTAAAAGCGTTCTCGCATCTCCTGCTGAAACAGATACTAAATGCTCAAGAGATCCAGCCTCAAACTCTACATCAAACCTCCCATAGCCTCGCTCTTTATCGGATACAGCCTGTTTGGCGATTTTGAAAAGATCTTCATCTGTGAGTCTTTTAAGCTGGAAGATTCTAGAACGAGAGACTAAAGCTGCATTGACTTCAAAGTATGGATTTTCGGTTGTAGCTCCTATCAATATTATAGTGCCATTCTCTACCCATGGAAGAAGAGCATCCTGCTGGCTCTTATTCCATCTATGCACCTCATCTATGAATAGTATCGTTCTAGAGCCATAGCAATCTCTTCTCTCTTTTGCATCCTTTATCTCATCTCTTAGCTCCTTAACGCCAGAGAGAACTGCATTAAGAGTTGAAAAATGACTTTTTGTGCTATTAGCGATAACACGTGCAAGCGTTGTCTTTCCAGTTCCTGGAGGACCATATAGAATGACAGATGATAGCTGATCTGCCTGGATAGCCCTTCTTAATAGTCTGCCCTTTCCGAGAATATGATCCTGACCTATATATTCAGATAGATTTCTAGGTCGCATTCTGAAAGCAAGAGGCTCATTCTTATTAGGTGAAGATGAAAAAAGATCAGCCATCACTCCTCCCAGAATATAGAATAAGCAGAGTCAGCAGAGTAATCAATTCTAGTATTCTTTATCTGCCTCTCATACTTAGAAAGACGAGAGAAATATGAAGTTATATATGCATTACTCAGCTTTGTTATATTGACGCTCTCAGGAGTTGGCAATACAATCTCCTCTCCTATAGCCTTAAGTCTTAGATATGCACTCTTGATTGAAGAGAATGAAGAAAATGATAGAGAAAAAGCTTCCTTCAGCTCTGCCGATTCCTCTAGATAGGATTTAAGATATGAAACGAAGTCATTGAAATGATCTATTCTTATCCTATCAACAAGCGCAGTATCAGATTCAATGAGCATAGCGGAAGAGGCGAAAAGCTCATTTGCATAAGCTGTGAATAGACTATCTAAATCCTCATTCTTCTTCTCAAGAATAGCCAGAATATTCTCAATGTATCTATTCTCAATCTCGCTATAAACAGGAGAATAGCTCTTATATACAGTATAGGATATAGGTAGGAAGTACTCTATATCTTCCTTATCAA
>CAVHSB010000154.1:0-3951 GCA_963638635.1 Flexilinea sp. | reverse complement strand
GCTCTGGAGTCTTATGAACAAATGGACACTAGATGGCCTTGCTGAGAGCTATAGGAACATGGGTATCTCATTTGACAAGTACTACTACGAGTCTGATACCTACAAGTTCGGACGCGAGGAGGTGATGAAGGGGCTTGAGATGGGTATCTTCCAAAGAGAGGAGGATGGTTCTGTGCAGATAGATCTATCTCCTATAAAGCTCGATAAGAAGGTTCTCCTCCGCCGTGATGGCACGACTCTTTATATGACACAGGATATCGGGACTGCTGTAAAGAGACATGAGGATTGGCCCTTTGACAGCCTTACCTATGTTGTAGCATCTGAGCAGCAATACCACTTCAAGGTCCTGTTTTATATTCTCTCTAAGCTTGGCTATAAGTGGGCTGATGAGCTTCATCATCTCTCATATGGAATGGTAAATCTTCCAAATGGCAAGATGAAATCAAGAGAGGGTACTGTAGTAGATGCCGATGATCTATTAGCTGAGCTCTCTGAGCTTGCTAAGAATGAAATCATAGAAAAGGGCAGAGAGAATGCGGTTGAGGATGTTGATAAGACAGCTAAGGACATCGCACTTGGCGCTCTCAACTACTATCTTTTGCAGGTACAGCCAACTAAGGACATGGTATTCAATCCAGAGGAATCAATATCATTCAATGGCAATACTGGACCATATCTTCAATATACTGGTGCAAGAATCTCCTCTATTCTCAGAAAGTATGAGGATATTGAAAAGAGCTTAGATGGCGTAGCCTTTGACGGAAAGCTCCTTAACGGAGAGGATGAGAAGGCTCTTATAAAGCTTATTGCCTCTTTCCCTTCTGTTGTTACTAAGGCTGCAGCTGAGTTCGATCCATCTATCATTGCATCATTCCTGTACGAGATAGCTAAGACCTTCAGTCACTACTATCACGATAACAGAATACTTGATGCAGAGTCTAAAGAGCTTATTGTCTCTAGAGTAAGACTGATTAAGGCATTAAAGACTACAATGGAGAACGGCTTCAATCTAATTGGAGTTCCATTCCTATCAGCAATGTAATGAGTTATCCCCAGAGCAATCTGGGGATTATTAAAGGATTATAAATAATGAAGTTTGATTATACATCTCCTGAAAGCGTTGGGCTTTCATCTCTCTTGATTGAGGATTCACTTAAAAGACTCAATGCCTCTCTTGTTCCTATCCATAGCTTTCTTTTAGCAAGAGGTGGTCATATAGCACTTGAGGCTTATTGGAAGCCCTTTGAGGAAAATAGCCTTCAGAGAATGTATTCATGCACTAAGAGCTTTGTTTCAATTGCAATTGGAGAGCTCTATAGTGAAGGCAAGCTAGATATCAATGATCCTATAATCAAATACTTTCCTGAATATGATGATGCATCGCTCTCAGAAGAAATCAGACACTGCACTATAAAGAATATGCTTATGATGGCATCTCCACATAGAAGAACAGCCTATAAAGAGGGTGCAAGGTCCTGGAGCTATATAAAGGATTTCTCAAATCATGATTGGGTCTCTCCATTCTTTACAGTTAAAGCAGATCATGAGCCAGACAGCATATTCATCTATGATACAAGTTCAACGCAGACTTTAGCTGCTCTCGTTGAGAAGCTATCTGGATGCGATGTTCTTACATACCTAAAAGGTAACTTCTTGAAGAATATAGAATTCTCAGATGCTGCATATATGATCAAGGAGCCTGGCGGAGTAAGTGCAGGCGGAAGCGGCTTGATGGCAAAGAGCAAGGATATGCTCTATGCAATCTATGGCGTAATGCACAGCAACAGCGAATATTTAAAGGAAGCTACTTCAAAGCAGATAGATACAGCTATTGGCTCAAGAGGAGGACTTCTGGATCTCTCATCTGGCTATGGCTATCAGATATGGATGAACTCTCATGGCTATATGTTCTATGGAATGGGATCTCAGCTTATAATCGCTGTCCCGGGTAAGGATATTGCTATTGCTATCACTGCAGATACTCAAGGAAATCCTGCAGCAGAGGCCAAGCTATTTGAGGAAGTTTGGAGAATAGTAGATTCAGCAGCAGATCCACTTCCATCCAATGAAGCAGCTTTAAATAGTCTGAGGGAATATGAAAAGACATTAGAGCTTAAGCATGTTGAAGGGAAGGTTCATAGCAGGACAGAAGCCTTAATCAACGATAAGGAGTTCCTATTCGATTCAAACTCAATAGCTTTAGAGTCTCTAAGGTGCTCATTTAAAGACGATGAAGGAGCTGTAGCCTTCAAGATTGGTGGAAATAGCTATACTATTCCATTTGGAATGGGCAAAAACATCAAAAGCAATGGATATATGGAAGGTGCAATCCCTGTATATTCATCAGCTGCTTGGCAGAACGATAGCTGTCTTGCTGTACGTGCATGCTATATAGGAGAAGAGCTTGGCTCAATTGAGATACAGCTTTCCTATAAGGATGGAAAGCTTACAGTATTCATGAAGGAGTGTGGAGAGCTATCTATCAGGCCTATAGGTGGTGTTGCTACATCTTTCGTTTTCAATACCAGGTAGATTATCAAATCAACCAAGCTGGAACATACCAGTTCTTATCGTCTATAGGCAGAAGGTTATTAGCCATGCAGACAACGCTCCCTGTGCCTATTTCTGTTTTCAAGGATTGTATGTTTCCAATGGTTGTTTCTTTTTCAACAGGCTTTAGTACATTGAAATTTTTTATAGCTGTCTTTCCTGGCGACGCTGACTTCTTTATCTCTATTGGGGAGAGAACACCATTTTGGTAAAGCAAGAGATCGATTTCTTTCTGGTCCTTGTCTCTATAATAGAAAATAGGCGGTTCTTTTCCTGCATTGAGATAGCTTTTGTAGATTTCTGAAAATACATAGCTTTCAAAGAATGCACCGGACATAGCACCTCTCTCTAAAATCTCTGGACTTCTCCATTTTAATAGGTATGCAGCTAATCCTGTATCTAAAAAATGAATCAATGGCATTTTTACGATTCGTTTTAGTGCATTATTATGATAAGGCTCCACAAGTGCAATGATATGAGATGATACTAAAATAGAGAGCCACTTCTTTGCTGTTGGTGCTGAAATTCCTGCTGCATTTGCAAGTTCTTCATAGATAACAGGCTTTGATGTATTAGCAGCTACTATTGTCATGAAGTTGTAGAACTGCATCTCATCTGCAACCTGCGTTAGGTCTCGAATATCTCTTTGCAGATAGGTATTCACATAAGAGCTGTAGTAAATCTCTGCATCTATATTCTCATCTGTATATAGTTCCGGCATTGAGCCTTTAAATATTCTCAGATAGATTTCATTTAGGTCCTTTTTGCTTCTTACACTGAGTCTCTTCATCAAATATCCTGGATCAGTCTGAAATGGCTCACTTGGTTCACCGTAAATTTCAGCATCTGATAAGCCTAGAAGATTTACAATTCCAACTCGTCCAGCAAGACTTTCACTAACATTCTTCATAAGATGAAAAGCCTGAGAACCTGTAATCCAGAAATCACCCTTTCTTTTTGTTCTATCAACATTCATTTTGATATACGGCAATAGTTCAGTTGCATATTGGATTTCATCAATCAGCACAGGAGGAGTATATCTCTGTAAGAACAGCGCTGGATCATTCTTTGCAAGGTATCTGTCATCAGGATCGTCTAAAGTGACATATTTTCTATCTGTTCCTTCATCTTTCTCTGACTCTGCTAGCTTCTTGAGTAATGTTGTTTTTCCGACCTGTCTAGGCCCAGTTACCAATAACACAGGAAACATTTCTGATATGCGCTTGATAGTATTTTCAGCTGCTCTTTTGATATATGTCATGCTATTCTCCTATATACAACATAAGCAAATTTATTTGTCTAAACTAAATTCTGATTTTATTATAGTCGAAATTATAATATATGCAAAAGTATTGTATAATTGAACTAGTTTTTTTATTGAGAAATTCTTTTTGCCCTCCA
>CAVHSB010000153.1:0-4016 GCA_963638635.1 Flexilinea sp. | reverse complement strand
GCCCGAATTTGCCTCTACAGCGCATGTATCGCTGTTTTGACCGCTTAAAAAGTGTATTTATCGGAGATCATGCGTAATGACTAGCTCTCTCAAAGCCTAAAAGAGAGTCATCACTATAGCAACAAGAAGGGATGGTAGCAGGTTTGCAGCCTTTATAGTCTTAGGCCATACTAGATTGATTCCAACACAGAAGATCAATATATTACCAACAAGTGAGATGTTATTTAAAACAGCATCTGTCATAAACCTTGAAAGAACTACAGCAAGAGCAGTCATTGAGCCCTGTAATATTGCAACAGGAATACATGCGAATATGCAGTCCTTGCCCATTGAAGAGGCCATAATCAGCACAATGATAAAATCTATGATAGACTTAGCTACCAAAGTCGAATGATCGCCATAGATACCATCCTGGATAGAGCCAATAACAGCCATAGCGCCGATGCTTACTGTCAAGGATGAGCAAACAAAGCCATTGATGAATTGATTATCGCCATCACTGCCGCTCTTATGCTTAAGCCACGTGCCAAAGCGCTCAAACTGAGCATCTAAAGCCATAAGCTCTCCAAGAAGTGCACCGAGGGCTAATGATATTACCATAACCAATGTACCAGCTGTACCTAAGCTACCGTCTGGCTCTATATAAAGCATCCTTGAAAGCGTACCAGCAGCTCCAAGAAAAACAACAGAAAAGCCTGTTGCCTTGATGATAGTTTCCTGATAGCTTTCCTTTAGAAAGCGCCTTAAGAGTATACCTAGCACACCCCCTATCAAAACAGAGAGTGCATTGATAATCGTTCCCAGACCTCGCATCTGTGTTTAATTTCTCCTTGTATTCAATAAGGAGAATTGTATACATCTAAGCTTTAAGTGCAATATGCTCTCTGTATTATAGAGCCATTACCAAGGATCCAGCGCCTATCAATATGCAGCCTATTAGTGATTTGATAGTGAATTTCTCATGAAGGAATACAAAAGCAAGAATAAGCGTCAGCACAACGCTTAGCTTATCGATTGGAACTACCTTAGAAGCTTCGCCGATTTGCAGAGCTCTATAGTAGCAAAGCCATGAAGCGCCAGTAGCGAGACCTGATAGAATGAGGAATATCCAGCTCTTCTTGCTGATATCGCCTATTCCCCCCTGTGTGTTGGTGATGAATACCATAAGCCATGACATCAATACTACAACTACTGTTCTGATAGCTGTTGCCAGGTTTGAATTAACTCCATCAATACCAATCTTAGCAAGTATAGATGTAAGAGCTGCAAATACAGCAGATAGCAATGCAAATACAAACCACATAAAAAAACTCCTTTACCTTCCCTCTATACAGCTAACAAGCAGAAAGTAAAAGAGCTTATGATAGATTTTACAAAGATGTTACTTTGACACTAAACAAGATTATACTTCTCTAGGAGATTATAGATATCTGTGCCCTTAGTCTTCTTTATGACTTCCTTAAGCGCAATGCTCTGAAGGAATGGAAGCTTGAGCTCTGATAGCTTCTTGCCATCCATCATCTTATTAGTTGCATCGAGAAGCGCTCTGATATCATAGCAGGAGCCCCATACCTCTGGAACAGCACGCTCAACATCAAGAAGCGTATAAACAGCCTCCATGCCTGTTCTTACAGAGTATTCGGTTGTGAAGATCGTATCTCTTTCAGTCTCTGCGAATTGACCAATGAAAGCGAAGTTTACAGCACCCTCTGGAACTACCTTTGGTCTATCCTCTCCAGTTCTAGGCATGAAGAAGGCAGTAATGTATGGCATCATGCAAGGAACCGTTGATGCACTGTTAGTTGCCAGTTCCATGATATCCTTCTCTGGAACTCCCATATGATAGAGCCACTCAGCACATATCTCTATACCAGTACAATCCTTCATAGGCTTCTTGATATAAGAGCCTGGTACATCAGTAAATAGACCATAGATCCATCCAACAAGCTGATTAGGCTTCTGAGTTTTGAAGTGAGGCTGTCTATTGAAGGTATAGCTTAAGAGCCATGGAGAGTCCTTGACTGTTACAATACCGCCAGTTACTACCTTGCCTGAGAATGGATCTCTCTTGCATATCTTCTCAAGATATTGAGGAATCTTATCATCAAGAGTTGTTACAGTTGCGCTTTCCCAATTGGTCTTTGCTATATCTGAGCAGAACTTCTCAGGATGCCCAAAGGAAGGATCCTGCATAGCAATCTTAGTCCACATCTCCCAGCATCCGCCCTCCATAGGCTTGGTATTGAGAATTGCAGGATGGTTATTATCACCAAGTGAGCTGTTTTCTGTGCAGCTGCCATTAGTGATGAACACAAGATCATCCTCAGTAAGATCTATATGCTCTTCAACTCCATCCTTAACTACATCTATGCGCTTAGCGACCTTCTTATCCTTCTTTATATCAAAGATTACGTTAGTTACCTTTGTATCATATATGAATTGAACACCATGTGCCTCTAGGTATTTGACCATAGGAAGAATAAGTGATTCATACTGATTGTACTTTGTGAACTTAAGAGCAGAGAAATCAGGAAGGCCTCCAATATGATGAACGAATCTCAGGATATATCTCTTCATCTCAAGTGCGCTATGCCATGTCTCAAATGCGAACATTGAGCGCCAATATAGCCAGAAGTTAGAATCGAAGAACTCCTTGTCCAGAACCTCCTCAATAGTCTTATCCTCAAGATCCTTCTCTGGTGTGAAGAACAGCTTCATAACAGACATAGATGCCTTATCAGAGAGAGCAAACTTACCATCTGTATGAGCATCCTGACCTCTGTTTACAGTTGCTCTTTGAAGGGAGTAGTTAGGATCATACTTATTGAGATAGTAATACTCATCAAGTACGCTCTGATCCTTATTCTCAATAGAAGGAATGGATGAGAACAGATCCCATAGACATTCGAAATGATTCTCCATCTCTCTTCCGCCTCTGATGATGAAGCCTCTGTCTGCGCTTTCAATGCCATCACATGCACCACCTGCGATGCTTAGCTCCTCGAGAATGTGGATTCTCTCACCCTTCATGTGACCATCTCTTACGAGAAAACATGCTGCAGCTAGAGATGCAAGTCCAGAACCGACTAAGTACGCTGACTTCTTCTCAACTCCATCTCTTTTTCTTGCTTTAACCAAAGCTTCGTAATTGCCTGAACCATAATACATATGAGTTTCTCCTATGAGCTCGATTTCTTTTATATTTACAAATTAAACATAATTTTCAATTCAATATTTAGACAAAAAAAGGGTCTAAGGTGTTTTTTTCACCGATAGCCCCTTCTTGTGACACAATCATCTGATTTTGCTGATCCTGCTTGCTTCAAACTTCTCTAAGCATCTTCTGACATCTCCATTGATCATCAATGAGAGCTTATCGACAATGCGCTTCGGATCATCCATCATAGCACCATCAAGCCACTCCACAACCAGCCCAACAAGTCCGTATTTATAGAAATTGGCAATGAAATCCTTATCCTCATCCTTGACTCTCAGCCCTACGCTCTCATCCTCTACTACGCTTCTTAAAAGCTTATAGCTCTTTTCATAGAAGAATCTATATATGTAATCCTTCGATACATAGTGATAAACAGATAGTATGAAATTCTGATTCTTCTTTGCCCATTCAAAGAGCGCCAGAAAGCCCTCCTTCCAATCCTCTGATGTTGTCTTGCCATCCAGAGCCTGAATACTGGATGTCTCAAGTGTCCAGACAATAAGATCGTTTATATCCCTGAAATGATAATAGAACGTGTGCCTGTTCATTCCAGAGTCTCCAGTGATATCTGATATGGTAATCTTAGATAAAGGCTTCTCTTTGAGTAATTTTACAAGGCTCTCTGAAAGAGCCTTCTTTGTAACAGCTGACAATTGAAGTCCCTCCTTGACTCAAAATAAGCAATAAAATGCAAAACGTGAAGTCTAGAAATCTACCTTAGATAAATACCTCTTAATCAAAAAGGAATAGAAATATAAAAATGTCATATCTCGACAGCGACAGAGGCTTCGGGCATAGT
>CAVHSB010000152.1:0-4017 GCA_963638635.1 Flexilinea sp. | reverse complement strand
TCTTAAAGGTACCCATAGATTATAGCCTCAAAAAGCAAAATACTCATTTGTGTTGTTTTGATTATTGCTGTATTGTTTCTTATGGTGATTAAATGAATCAGAAGCTCATAGAAAATACAGATAAACTCAATAAGAAGCTAAATAAGATAATGCCTATATTAACGCCTACTGCCGTAGTGATTGGCATTCTTCTTGGCCCAAGAATTTCATGGATGAAGCCAGCAGTTACCTATCTTTTTGCTATAATGACATTCTTCAGCGCTATGAAGATAAGCGTAAGGGAGATAGGAGATACGCTAAAGCATCCTCTATTCATCTTTGTATTCGCCCTTGGAAGCTATATCCTAATGCCACTGTTTGCCGAGCTTTTAGGCACAATCTTCTTTCATGGAAATGAAGATATTAAGAGTGGCTATAATCTCTTAAGAGCAATACCTGCTGGTGTCGTTGTAAATGTCTGGACTATGATTCTATCTGGAAGCCTGGCTGCATCTCTATCTATACTCCTTCTTGATACTCTCCTTGCACCATTTATGACTCCGTTTCTATTGAAGCTCTACGCAGGTGCATCTATTCAGGTAGATACAGCTGGAATGATGAAATCACTTATGATTATGGTGCTTTTGCCATCAGCTCTAGCCCTGATCTTCAATCACTTCTATAAGGAGAAGATTGATAAGGAGCTCTCAACGCTAGCTAATCCTGCCTCCAAGCTTCTTCTCTTCTTTGTAATAGCAATCAATACCTCAAAGGTATCGGATAGGATAATCGAGAATCTCTCTATCTCATATATACTCATAGCCTTTGTAAGCTTATTGGTAGCATGTCTTGGCTTCTTAACTGGATACTTCCTGTCTAAGCTATTCAAGTTCAAAAGAGACATATCTGTATCCTTGACATTGACACTAGGAATGAGAAATATAAGTGCTGCATTAGTTCTTGCAATAGCATTTCTTCCGCCTGGTGCTGCGCTTCCGGTAATATTCGGAATAGTATTCCAGCAAAGCGTATGTGCTTTAATGGGCAATATGCTTTTCTCAAAAGAATAGGATCTGGCAATTTAGAGAACTTCCTGATAAGCTGCAAGCTATGGATAAAGAGCAGCTTATAGCAAGTTTGAAAACAGGCTTCATAGCAAAGGACCATCGTTCTAATAGTGCCATGAGACCAGCTCTTCTTGTAAATGACCAGAAGAGAGAGAAGAAGATACTATCTGCAATAGCTGAAGAGCTTGCAACCTGCTGCTCCTTTGATTTCTCTGTTGCATTCATAAACAGCGATGGACTTGCCTCTATAAAGGAGCTTCTCTCTGAGCTTGAGGAGAAAGGCGTAAAAGGCAGAATACTTACTACCAATTATCTCAATTTCACAGAGCCATCAGCACTTAGGGAGATAATAGATTTCAGCAATATTGAGCTTAGATCCTATACTAAGGGCGGCTTTCATCCCAAGGGCTATATCTTTGAGCATAAAGACTATTACTCAATAATAATAGGCTCTGCAAATCTGACAGCCTCCGCACTCTCCTTGAATCAGGAGTGGAGTGTAAGATTCGTCTCAAATGAAGATGGAGAGATAACAGCATCAATCAAAGATGAATTTGAGAGAGTATGGAATGAGTCAGAAATCGCTGATGAGCCTTGGATTGATAGCTATGAAATACAATATGAGAAAGAACGCTTATCACTTCCAGATGTGCTAAAAGAGGATGATGCTGTATATGGTGCAACGCCTTGCTATGAGATAGTTCCGAACTCTATGCAAAGGGAAGCTATGGAGAGTATCTATGAGCTTAGAGAAAGAGGCGAGGATAGGGCCTTGCTTATTGCAGCAACAGGGACAGGAAAGACCTATCTTTCAATTTTCGATGTAAAGCAAATGAACCCTAGAAAGGTGCTTTACATAGCTCATAGAGATATGATTCTAGAGAAGGCTAAGGAAAGCTATGATTCACTTCTTGGTAATATTAACAGTGGCTTATTAAATGGCAATAACCATGATTATGGAGCATCTTACTTATTCGCATCTATATTCACTCTAGTCAAGGATGATGTCCTAAAACACTTCAGACATGATGAATTTGATTATATTATAATAGATGAGGTCCATCATGCAGGCGCTAATAGCTATAAGAAGATATTGTCCTATTTCAAGCCTAGGTTCCTTCTTGGATTGACTGCAACACCAGAGAGAAGTGATGGCGAGGATATATTCAAGCTATTTAACTACAATGTTCCATATGAGATAAGACTCAAAAGAGCAATGGAAGAGGATCTATTGTGTCCATTCCATTACTATGGGCTTACAGATCTTACTGTTAATGGAGAGGTAATAGATGATAAGTCAGATTTCTCAAGGCTTTTAAGCAGTGAAAGAGTTGGGCATATAAAAAAGGCTATGCTTCGCTATAGAAGCCTCTCTTATCCAGTAAAGGGGCTAATATTCTGCAGCCGTCAGGATGAGGCGAGAGAACTCTCAAATGCACTCAATAGAGAGGGCTTTGTCACAAGATACCTATTAGGCGACAGCTCCTCAGATGAAAGAGAGCGAGTCATTGAGATGCTTGAGAGCGATGATGATCCGCTTGAATATATAATCACAGTAGATATCTTCAATGAAGGTGTAGATATTCCTGCAATAAACCAGGTTGTAATGCTTCGACCAACAGAGTCTTCAATAATCTTTACCCAGCAGCTTGGGAGAGGCCTCAGAAAATACAAGGGAAAGAGCTATGTAGCTGTAATAGATTTCATAGGAAACTATCAGAATAACTTCTTCATACCTATAGCGCTATTCGGAGATAACTCATATAGCAAGGACAATCTAAGAAAGGCTATAAGCGCTGGATCGAGTATCATTCCTGGCTCTTCTACTGTACAGATCAATGAGATAGCACGGGAAAAGATATTCAAATCAATCAATGATACCAACTTCAAGCAATTGAAATTCCTGAGGGAGGAATTCTCAAGGCTAGAAAGAAGACTTGGTAAGGTCCCATCAATGATAGATTTCATAGATAATGGCTTCATAGATCCGTTTCTCTTTATTGACTATGCAGGCTCCTACTATGAGTTTCTTTTAAAGATTGATAAAGAAAAGAATGAGCTTAGTTCACGATGCAGAACCTCGCTTCAATTTGTATCCTTTGAATTCTCTCATGGCTTAAGAGTCCATGAGCTATTGATCCTTGATGTGCTTAAGGATAGAGATGAGATAGCACTTGAAGAGTTCAAAGAGCTGCTCAAGGAACACTCAGTTGAATATTCATATAAGGATATTGTCGGAATGTGCAATACCTTATCATCTTCATTCTATACAGCTCCAGATATAAAGAAGTATGGCAAGACAGACTATGTTTATCTTTCAGGTGAATATATAAGAAGAAGCGATGACTATAGGGCACTGCTTGATAGCAGTGTATATAGAAGGTATCTTTCAGATACTCTCGCCTATGGACTTAGAAGGGCAAGACTCAATGGCGATGAACGCTATGTCGACCATAACCTAGTGCTATATAGGAAGTATACAAGAAAGGATGTATGCAAGCTCCTGAATTGGAAAGAGAACATAACAGCTCAGAATATAGGAGGATACATTGTTCAGAAGCAGAATGATGAGATTACTTGTCCTATATTCATAACATACAAGAAATCATCAGATATTTCAGAGTCAATAAACTATGAAGACTACTTCATAGATAACTCTCAGCTTCATTGGATGAGCAAGAACAAGAGGACATCCTCTTCTCCTGATGTTAGCGAGATAATAAATCAGAAAAATAATGATATCCAGATTCCGCTATTTGTCAAAAAGAGCGATAACGAGGGCTCTGACTTCTACTATTTAGGACCATTGAAGGAGCTTTCCTATAAGGATACGAAGATGAGAGCAAATGGTGAGCTTGTGAATGTCGTCAATGTAATATTCTCAATAGATTATCCTCTGCCTCATAATCTCTATAATTATAGTAAACGACATAAATAATTGTGCTTAACTTTTAAATGTTTTACGGGTATA
>CAVHSB010000151.1:2044-4057 GCA_963638635.1 Flexilinea sp. | reverse complement strand
TCTCAGCATTTATGGAACCTTCTTGGAATGTTTGTAGTAGGCCTTGGTTCTGCTCTTCTCGGTGGTTGTCCTCTTAGACAGCTTATAATGGCAGGAGAGGGTTCAAGTGATAGCGCTATAACAGTATTTGGTATGCTTATCGGTGCAGCCTTTGCTCATAACTTCGGTCTTGCTAGTGCTGCTGCCTCTGCTGATTCTGCTGGTGGTCCATCTATTAAGGGCAAGATTGCTGTAGTTTTATGTATCATTGCTCTATTTGCAATTGCATCTGTAAACACATTCTTCAAGAAAGGAGAGAATAAATAATGGAAATTATTGACTGTAAGGGCTTAAGCTGTCCTGAGCCTGTAGTTGCAACAAAGAAGGCTCTTAAGGCTCATCCTGAGGGCTGTGTAGTAATAGTTGATGATAGAGCTGCATCTGAGAATGTGCCTCGTTTTGCTAAAGCCTCTGGCTATAAGGTAGATGAGTCTTTTAAGGATGGAGAATGGACGATAAAGATCGAGAAGTAAAGATAGCGACATTCCATAATCACTATGGAGCGCTTCAATTCAAACGCAGGGTAGCAGATGCCGCCTTGCGTCCTGTTCCACGCTCGCTATCCTCATCCTGTGGAACGGCAGCATTTTTTTATGACGATTTCAATCCTAATATGGCAGACGACAATACAGAGGCTGTCTATATAAAGAGAGGTAATAGCTATGAGCGAATCTGGCAAAACGATTAAGCTTACTAAGATGGTCAAGACTAGTGGGTGTGCTGCAAAGCTTCCTCCAGCTAAGCTTCACGAAGTAATAGATTCTTTATCACTGACATCAAGTGACAGGCTTATTGGCGGCTTTGAGAGCTCTGATGATGCGCTGATTTATAGAGTGTCTGGAGATATTGTGTCTATACAGACTGTAGATTTCTTTCCTCCTATGGTCGATGATCCATATGTCTTTGGTCAGGTTGCTGCTGCTAATGCCCTCTCCGATGTATATGCTATGGGGGGAGAGCCTGAGGTTGCGATGAATCTTCTATGCTTCCCCTCATGTCTTCCTTTGTCTGTAATGAGAGATATATTAGAGGGCGGAATTTCAAAGGTAAGAGAAGCTGGTGCTGTATTGGCTGGTGGCCATACAATAAGTGATCCAACTCCTAAGTATGGTTTGTCTGTAACAGGCTTCATGAAGGAGAAGGATGTCTGGAAGAATAAGGGTGCAAGAGTTGGTGATGCTGTAGTTATTACTAAAGCGCTAGGCGTGGGTGTATTGAATACAGCTATAAAGGGGGAGATGGCAAGCAATGAGGCTGAGTCGGCTGTAATAGCATCAATGACAAGGCTAAATAAGAAGGCTAGGGATATTGGTAGACATTACGATATACATGCTGCAACAGATGTAACAGGCTTTGCACTTGCGGGACACTCCTATGAGGTTGCATCCTCATCTGGTGTCTCTATCGTTTATGATACATCTAAGCTTCCTATTCTGCCTGATGCTCTAGAGCTTGCTAGGTTTGGACTGCTTCCTGAGGGTATGTATACAAATCTTGATTATGTTGCTCCTAATGTAGTCTTTTCAGATAGCCTGAAGCAGGAGATGAAGGATCTTGTTGTTACGCCTGAGACCTCTGGGGGGCTTTTGCTTTTTATGTGCGAGTCTGATGCAAGGTGCTATGTTGAAGAGTTTGATGAAGCATGCTGTGCTATAATTGGCCATGTAGAGGAAAAAGGAGATTCTTCTGTAGCCTTTATTTGATTTGCAACAAATTGCAACATGTTTTTATTGCAGAGCTCTATTCTATGTGATAGATTATATATAGCTAAAAAATAATTCTGGAGGGCATCTATGGCCAAAACAAAGTCAGAGATCAAGAAAAGAATTGAAGATCTCAGAAAGCTTGATATTTCAAACATGTATTTAAACGATTTCTTCCACACCTGGAAGGAAAGCGATGATGAGATTGCTGCTGTATTTGAGGTTGCAGAGATTCTTCGTGGAATGAGAGAGAACAATATCTCTACTAAGG
>CAVHSB010000151.1:0-2034 GCA_963638635.1 Flexilinea sp. | reverse complement strand
CTACTAAGGTATTTGATAGTGGTCTTGGTATTTCTGTCTTCCGTGATAACTCTACAAGAACACGTTTCTCTTTTGCATCTGCTTGTAATCTCCTAGGTCTTGAGGTTCAGGATCTTGATGAGAAGCTATCTCAGATTGCTCATGGTGAGACTGTAAGAGAGACAGCTAACATGATTTCATTTATGGCTGATGTAATAGGAATCAGAGATGATATGTATATTGGAAAGGGACATACATATATGAAGACTGTTTCCGAAGCTGTTCAGGAAGGCTTCAGAGATGGAGTTCTTGAGCAGAGACCAACTCTTGTAAACCTCCAGTGTGATATTGACCATCCAACACAGTCTATGGCTGACCTGCTTTCTGTAATCAACTACTTCGGTGGTGTTGAGAATCTCAAGGGCAAGAAGGTTGCAATGACTTGGGCTTATTCTCCATCCTATGGTAAGCCGCTTTCAGTTCCTCAGGGAATCATCGGTCTCTTTACAAGATTCGGCATGGATGTAGTTCTTGCTCATCCAGAGGGCTACAACGTAATGAGCGAGGTTGAAGAAGTAGCTAAGGAGAATGCTAAGAAGTCCGGTGGCTCATATAAGAGAGTAAACTCAATGGAAGAGGCATTCAAGGATGCAGATATTGTATATCCAAAGAGCTGGGCTCCATTTGCAGTAATGGAAGAGAGAACAAAGCTTGTTGAAGAGGGTAAGTTCGATGATCTTAAGGCTCTTGAAAATAGATGTCTTGAGAACAATGCAAAGTTCAAGAACTGGACATGCACAGAAGAGCTTATGAAGACAACAAAGGACGGAAAGGCTCTATACATGCATTGCCTTCCTGCAGATATAACAGGCGTTAGCTGCAAAGAGGGTGAGGTAGATGCTTCTGTATTTGATCGCTATCTGGTTCCTCTATATAAAGAAGCAAGCTACAAGCCATATATAATTGCAGCTATGATCGTTCTTGCTAAATTCAAGGATCCAGCTTCAATTCTTGAGAAGCTCTTAAATGCTGATAAAGAAAGAATCATGGAGTGCTAAGTAATAAGCACCTTATTGTGGGAGAGGCTAGTCCTCTCCTTTTTTGTGCTTCTGTATATCTTCTAAAATGTAGAAAAAGACTGAAAATATGCCATGATCTGTCTTTTTCTGCTTTTTTATATGAGAAAAAGACAAAGAATCATATATAACTTGTCTAAAACTTGTTGTTTTAGAAAATGGAATTAAAATTTAGACAAGGAGTAATCTATGAATGAAAAGATCATTGGCAGAGGTAGAGAATATAAGCAGCTTCAAAGGTGCATGGATTCTGATAATTCTCAGCTTGTAATTGTTTATGGAAGGCGAAGGGTTGGAAAGACTTTTCTTATAAACAAGTTTTTTGATGGCCGCTTTGATTTCAAGATTACTGGCTCATATGGGCAGAAGAAGGAAGTCCAACTTTCCAATTTCATCAAGGAACTCAATCTTCAATCTGGTAAAAAAGAACAGATACCAGATAACTGGTCTGATGCATTCTTTCTTCTCAGGGAATATATCACATCGCTTAAGCAAGATGAAAAGCATGTCATCTTCATTGATGAGATGCCTTGGCTTGATACTCCGAAATCTGATTTTCTTCCATCCTTTGAATACTTCTGGAATAGTTGGGGGGCATCCGTAAATAACCTTGTATGTATTGTCTGTGGCTCCGCAACATCATGGCTTGTAGATAATATTGCAGAGAATAAGGGAGGATTATATAACAGACAGACACTTAGGCTTTATCTTGAGCCCTTTACTCTTAACCTAAGATAAACGCAAAAGTAGAACTATCACTTTAGAAGCAGATTCTTCTTTTTGAAACTCTCGACATTGACATGTGCAGGAACCTCAAGACCGAGGAGTTTGTAGTACTCCTTAACCTGCTTGCATGGGGTCTCGACAGTCACCATACCCTTATTATTGCGGAAGCACATCAGAGACTGGCTCTTTCCGTAAAGTTCGGATGCTGAGAGTCCGCTTCCTCCCATCTTCTTCCTCAGGAGGAGAAGAACAA
>CAVHSB010000150.1:0-4064 GCA_963638635.1 Flexilinea sp. | reverse complement strand
TAAGCAAAGAAACTACTCAGATGGTAAGCATGATACAGTCGCAAAAGCCTTCTCAAAGATATTCAAGACACTTAGGACTATTGCTCTTGAAGACAAAAAGGTACTTCTTTTTCTAATAGCATTCTTCTTATACATTGATGGTGTAGGAACAATAATAGATAACTCTATAAACATAGGCACAGATCTAAAGCTGAATACGGTAGGACAGGTTGTATTCCTTCTTGCAACACAGGTTGTTGCCTTTGCAGGCTCTCTTATATTCGCAAAGCTCTCAAAAAAGCATAAGACATCAAATCTAATACTCGTATGCATTGCAGGCTACTTTGTAATATGCATATATGCATTGACGCTCAGAACACTTATGCACTTTGCAATACTTGCATTTGGAGTCGGATGCTTCCAGGGCTCAATTCAGTCACTCTCAAGATCCTATTATTCGAAGATTATCCCATCAGAAAACTCTGGAGAATATTTCGGAATCTATGATATCTTCTCTAAGGGCGCATCCTTTCTAGGCTCTGTCGTTATTGCAGCTGTGAAGCTTGCTGGTGGGACTATAAATGTTGCAGTTTCATGCCTTGCTATATTCTTCGCACTCGGCTTTCTCTTTCTGAAGCTTGCTGACAAGGCTGAAGCAATCAACTGAAGAATACTCTCTCAATAGCCTTGGCAACGCCATCGTTTTCATTGGTATCCGTTATGAATTTTGCAGAGCTTTTGACTTCTTCTGGTGCATTGTCCATAGCAAATGAATAGCCTGTATTTTTCAGCATCTCGATATCATTATAGTCATCGCCGATTGACATTATCTTATCTTTATCAATGGAGAGATACCTTGAGATATCATCAATGGAGGTACCTTTGTTGACGCCATATGGAATAACCTCAACAAAGCATCTGTTGCTGTAATAGGTCGCATTCTTAATGCTTGCCATAAGCTCCTCTCTCAAGGCTGCTACAGCATTCTTATCATCTGACATAAATAGAAGCTTGTTCATTTCATTTTCTTTCAAAAAGCTTTTGAAATCAACAATTGTGCTATCTTGATTGTACATTGAAAGCTTAGCCTTATATAAATAGCTAGAGTGATTCAAGGTAAACCACCTATCCTCTGATACAGCCAGCATATCAACACCATGCTTCAGGGATATAAGATAAGCATTCAAAGCTGCATCTTTATCTACCTTATGGTTGACAATGATCTTGCCTCTTTCATATAAAAGAGAGCCATTAAGACAAGAAGCAATGCCTTCGACTCCAAGTGCTCTATAATAAGGATAGAGTGCGGAGTACATGCGACCAGTTACGATCATGAACTTTGCTCCGCACTCATCTATTGCACGTCTGATATAGCTTCTATTAATATCGCTTAAACTCTGATCATCCCTGATAAGAGTTCCATCAACATCTGAACAGATTAAAGAAGGAATAGCCATACATAGAATATTGCCAATATCTGGCGTTAATTACAACAGCTACCAATTCTTCTTCTCACCCGCACTGTTTTGATTTACCCTTCGCTCCTCTACTATCTTAACAAACCACTCTACCATCTTAGGATCCTGATGAGAGAAGAATGAACTTGTCCTCTTATCTAAGCTCTTTATAGCATTCATATCATCCTCAGAAAGAGCAAAATCAAATACGTTGAAGTTTTCCTCCATTCTCTCAATATGTGTTGACTTCGGAATGACTACTATACCCCTCTGTATATGCCAGCGAAGCATAACCTGAGCTGCAGTCTTTCCGTATTTTCTAGCAATATCTGCTATCAGAGGATTATCGAAGGAGCCTCCCCTGCCCTCTCCAAACGGAGCCCAGGCTTCAAGCTGTATGTTATACTTATCTGCCCATTCCTTCATCTCAATCTGCTGATTGAAGATATGGGTCTCAACCTGATTTACCATCGGCTTTATTCTATTGAAGGAGGCAAAGTCTACCATTCTATCTACATAGAAGTTCGATATTCCAATAGCTCTTATCTTTCCTTCATCATACAAATCTTCAAGTGCATGGTAGGTGCCATAGGTATCTGAAAACGGCTGATGCAGAAGTACAAGATCAAGATAATCAGTCTTAAGCTTCTTCATGGATTCCAATACAGATTTTCTTGCCTCTTCATAGCCATAATGATCAATCCAAACCTTAGTAGTCAGAAAGATCTCATCTCTTGGAATTCCTGATTTAATGATTGCGTGCCCAACCTCTTCTTCGTTGAAGTAGCTTTGAGCAGTATCTATTGATCTGTATCCTACCTTGAGAGCATCTAAAACACATCTCTCACACTCATCCTTTGTCACTTGGTATACTCCGTATCCAAGCTGAGGCATCTTAACTCCATTGCTAAGTGTTATATATTCCACAATCTATCTCCTTAATAATTAATATCTCTAAGCCATGCTCTGACATCTGATGCAGAGCTGTTTCCATTGAATCTATGCCCATCTACCCAATTACCGCTATTTGCCATAGATGCTAATAGACTAGCGCTGTTCCCCACGCCTGATGACATTGAAGTACAGAACGGGATAACAGTCTTCCCGGTGAAATCATTAGCTTTAGCAAAGTTATTGACAGGCCAAGCAGCAATCTGCCACCAAATTGGATAGCCAATGAATACAACATCATATTCATCCCAATCCTCTGGTGTATTTCTGACTAGCTCTATATCTCTTAGGCTCTCATCATCGTGTTCCTTATTGACTCTGCTAGAAGAGTCTCTCCAATTTAGATCACTAGATGTGTATGCATTCTTCGGCTCAATTCTGAACAGGTCTCCATCACTTTCTGATGCAATAGTGCGTGCAATACGCTCAGTGTTGCCAGAAGCTGAAAAATACGCTACTAGAACCCTTTTGCCATTGCTGTTTCTATTTTCAGAAACACCGCTAGATGCTGCACTGGATAGAATCAAAAATAAGGCAGCAACCATAATACAAAATCTCTTCATTTACTACTCCTTACAAAATTTGTTGACTTCTAATATGCTTTCAACAACAATGTATTAGACGGTAGTTACTACCGGTCAATAGCTGATTTGATATTTTTTGAGGTAAATATGTATTCAATGAAGGAAGCCTGTCAGATGACTAATATGAGCTATGAAACTCTTAAGTTCTATTGCAATGAAGGTCTTGTACCAAACGTTAAAAGAGACAAAAGAAACTATCGAATATTCAATGACAAAGACATCAAATGGATAGAAAGCCTTAATTGCTTAAAGCGCTGTGGCATGACTATAAACGAGATGAAGGAATATCTAGCACTATGCCTAGAGGGAGAGAAGTCTATTTCTGAGAGGAAGATAATCCTTGAAAAGAAAAGAGAAGCGCTAGTCAAAGCACTTGATGATATACAGAAATCAATAGACTTCATTGACTGGAAACAGCACTTCTATGATGATGTACTAGCAAGAAAGATAAAATACTATAGCAACCTCATCGAGGATTGATGATATGGAATACATAGACTACTATTCATCTCCTGTTGCGCTTATAGAGCTAAGAGCATCAGATAAGGGACTTACCAGTCTATCCTTTGTTGAGAAAAAACAAAACAGGACAAATAGCAATAAGCATATAGAGGATGCTAAAACATTTCTTGCTGCATACTTCAATGGAGAAATTCCAAAATGCTATCCTCTTCTAGACGTAAAAGGAACTCCCTTTCAAGAAGAAGTCTGGAATATCTTAAAGACCATTAACTATGGAGAAGTCAGAACTTATGGAGATATTGCAAAAGAGATAGCTAAAAAAAGAAATATCAAGAAAATGTCAGCCCAGGCTGTAGGAGGCGCTTTAAATAAGAACCCCATTGCTATAATAATTCCATGCCATAGAGTAATAGGTCAAAATGGCACTCTTATTGGCTATGCATGTGGCTTAGAAATAAAGAGAAAGCTATTAGAACTGGAGAAAATAGCAATTATCTAACTTATTGTCGCATAAAGAAAACTCAAGTAAACTATATTATAGATAAGGAAAGACTATGAAGAGATTAAAATTACCATTAGGCAATTCCGATTTCAGGGAAATAAGAGAGAATAATCTTTTCTTTGTGGATAA
>CAVHSB010000149.1:3153-4082 GCA_963638635.1 Flexilinea sp. | reverse complement strand
CCTTAACATCCAGTGTGTCTGGAACAAAGCCAGCACCGATTCCCTGGATCTTATGAGGTCCAGCAAAACCTTTTGAAAGAACTGGTGATGTAGCAGGCTCTACAGCAACTACCTTTACATTAGGATTCTTTTCCTTTAAGTACTTGCCTACTCCGCTTATTGTTCCACCCGTGCCGACACCTGCAATGAAGATGTCAACTTTGCCATCTGTATCATTCCAGATTTCTGGCCCTGTTGTCTCATAGTGAGCCTTTGGATTTGCCATATTAACAAATTGTCCTGGTATGAAGCTATTAGGAATCTCTGCTTTAAGCTCATTTGCCTTAGCGATAGCTCCTTTCATGCCTTTAGCACCTTCAGTTAATACGAGCTCAGCACCATAAGCCTTCAATAGATTACGTCTCTCAACGCTCATTGTCTCTGGCATTGTAAGAATTATTCTGTAGCCTCTTGCAGCAGCAACTGATGCAAGGCCAATACCAGTATTGCCACTGGTTGGCTCAATGATTACAGAACCTTCTTTTAAAAGACCTTTAGCCTCAGCATCATCTATCATTGCTTTAGCGATTCTGTCTTTAGCGCTTCCAGCGGGGTTAAAATACTCAAGCTTTGCAAGTACAGTTGCATTAAGCTTCTCAGCTTTCATGTAGTTAGATAACTTCAAAAGTGGTGTTGAACCGATTAGATCCGATAGTTTTTCATATACCTTCATGATATAGGCCTCCTATAATCTACAATACCTATGGTTTTTATAGGTTTTACTATAATCAGCTCATATATAGTTGTCAATAACAATTCTCTCAAAACTAGAAATATTCTTTTCTAATGTTTTTTACCCAATAGCACATCAAAAGATACAATCCCTGGATATTTGAATGTTGTCAGAATAAGGAAGAAGCTCGAACACGAAATTTGCATCTCTTCTAAGC
>CAVHSB010000149.1:0-3113 GCA_963638635.1 Flexilinea sp. | reverse complement strand
AAATATCAATCTCTCACCAAGCATTTCTATTTATCTGCATATAGCCCACAACCAGCAATTTTAAGTTCACAGCAATCAGCTATCAAGATTATATGGCATGATATCTTCTCTGAAGACCTGCTCAAGCCCAGCTCTTACAGCTCGTTTATACTCAATAGGCTTTATCCTTTCACCTATTTTCTCTTGGTATCTAACAGGATTAGCACTCTTACAGATAACTCCAAAATTAGGAATATCCTCAGACAAGATGTTATAGCTTTCTGATGAATATTTGACATCATCGAAATTAAGGCAATATCTATCAGAAATCTCATGAAGAGCAATATCCTTAGCATCCTCTACCATATCATCAAAGATGCAATTGATATCTCTATCATCCGAAAGCTTATTCTCTTTTGTATCATTCCAGAGCCTTCTTATAATTGCACCACGCTTTGGAGATTCTCTCTCTAAATCAGAGACAAGCTTCTCAATCTCTTCTTCTCTCTTCTTTCTTATATCCTCATCTAAATCATCAGAAGCTTCTCTATGCTTTTGAATAAGCATAAGAACATATCGATAATCAATTATATCTGTACCATAAGATTGAAGAACATAATCAACATCGACATCATCATTATCGCTGTCTCCTCCATCCTCATCATCAATTGGCTTACGAAGAGAATCCATAAAGTTATTGTACCAAGCAGTATAATCATGGAAGTCTTTCTCAGATAAGCTATAATCTCTTTCTAAATCCTTATCTTGCCACTCTATATAGCCTTTTACTCTTTTCAAGGCTGAGTCAAATTGCTGAAAGCTAAAGCAATATCTTCTCTTATCTCTATCATCAACTAAGGAACCACAGATAGAAGGATCAGGAGCAATAGATCGAAGATTCAGGAGGGCTTCCTCAAATTTGCTTAGAGCCTCTTCAAAGGAAGGTGCTAATACTTCACCCTGTCCACCTAAAGAGAAAAGCTCAAGAGCGTTATCAATAGCATTCTTATAAGAACCAGGAGACTGGAATGTGACTATATATCCAGTAGTCTTATTGGCATCAAAGAGTCTATTAGTTCTGGAGAATGCCTGTATCAGAGAATGAGCAACCATAGGCTGGCGATCCATGAAAACAGTAGATAGAGACGGTGCATCAAAACCAGTTAAAAGCCTATCTGCAACTATAACAAGATCCAATTGATCTGATCTATTTGTTCTGCTGAATGACTTTCTTGAAAAACGCTCTGTAAGGTCTGCATTATAAGAATCAATATTCTGTTCAATGAAATTTGTACCAAACATTTCATTATAGTCTTTTATTGCTATGCTCATCTGGCTTTGATTAGCCTCAGAGCTCTCTTTGTTGTCTTTCAGTGAATAAGTAACAGCAACCTTTGGGAAATCAGGAAATCTCTCAATGATTTTTGAATCAATTTTAAGAGACGATTCTCCTCTTTTAACCTTCATGAATAGTTCATAATACCTCTGAGCTCTTCTTATAGAGCCCACAGTCAATATAGCCTCATATGTTGAGCCCTGCCCTCTATGAAGATTGAACTTCTCAATAGACTTATTGACTATAATGTCTATTACACCAAGCATATGCTCTTCACTATCATAAACAGACAGGTCTTCATCTATCTCATTTCCCTCTTCATCATGCTTTAGATTCGATGGGCCTCTTCTCTCTACTTGAAAGCCTAGAACAGCTTTATCATGGAGTGCGTTCTTTATAGTGTATTTATGCAATACCTCTCCATACATGAGCTCTGTTGTTGCGCCTAATGCTCCCATATTCTCAGTAAATATAGGAGTACCAGTAAAGCCATACCACATAGTTCTATCAAAGAATGAATCAATCTCTATCTGTGTCTGTCTTGTAATAGTTCTATGACACTCATCAACAACAAAAGCTATACGCTTATTTTTCATCTTAAGAGCATCAGAATCTCTAACTTTACCAGCATTGCATTGTTCTATAAGATTCTGAAGCTTCTGCCTTGTTGTAATAATCATCTCTCGATTACCTTCAACTAGACACTTCTTCAAATTTCTAACATCATCAGTACCAGTAAGCTTTATAGAATCATTTGAAGCATATGATTCAAAGTCTTTATTTGTTTTATCATCAAGATCCTTTCTATCAATAAGGAATACTGTTTTATCGAGTCCGGGGATATCAAAAAGCATATTCCTCGAGGCCTTATAAGATGTTAATGTCTTTCCAGAGCCTGTAGTATGCCAAATATATCCAGACTTCCCTTCCGTATAAGCTTTTCTGATAGCATTGATAGCCTGAATCTGATAAGGACGAAGAATCATAAGCTCTTTATTGGACTCATTAAGCTGGCAATAATCAGTAACCATCTCATGAGCAGCAGGTATACTTAAAACCTTCTTTGAAAATTCAAATAAATCAGAAATATTCTTATCTGGATCATTTTCATCAGTCCAGCAGGTAAGAAACTCCTTCTTCATATCCTTATTTGCTGCAATGTATAATGTCTGAACCTCATTAGAAACAATAAACATCTGCACTAAAGAAAACAGCCCTTTAAAATGACCTTCTCCAATATACTTCTTTATCTGATTAAAGGCTTCTAAATACGAGGCATTACAACCATTCTTAAGCTCCATATGAATCAGAGGTAAGCCATTGAATAAGAAAGTAAGATCAAATCTTCTATTCTTCTTCACATCACTACTAGCATCATAGAAGGCATTATACTGATTAATAATCTGATAAACAGAAGAACCACCAGCTTTATTATATCGATTAAAGATATTGAGCATTATAGGCTTGTTATCTCTATCTATTCTTGCTTGAAAAAGACCATTCTCTCCCTGTAATTTTACACCAGCTTCATAAAAGCTACTAGAAGCTATCTGGTTCAAAACTCGCTGAAACTCTGCATCAGACAATGGCTCACCATTAAGTTTATCTCTATTATTAGATTCAAGAATTGACTTAAAGTTCTTCTCGAGATCTTCTTCATTATGGATCCAATCACAGTAAGTCCATTGAGAATTTCCCATCGTCAATTCTCTGATAAGTCTATTTTCAATTTCTGTTTCTTTTTCCATATTCTATTTCCTATATATCCAATATCTATGATGCTTTACGCTGATGAAGG
>CAVHSB010000148.1:0-4133 GCA_963638635.1 Flexilinea sp. | reverse complement strand
GAACTACGGTCTCAACAAATTCTCCACCTGGGAATAGATCAACAGGCTGTATTCCTCTCACTTTATATGGCATGAAACGTGTTATATATCTCAAATCTCTTCCAAGGGTCTCGGGGTTGCAGGAAATATAGATTATGACATCTGGTGCTAAGCGTGATGCAGCTGCTAGAAACTCTTCGCTAGAGCCAGCTCTTGGAGGATCCATGAATAGCACTGAGGCTCTTAGTCCTTCTTTTACAGCGCTCTTTAGATACTTTGAAGCATCAGCTGTTATGAATTCAGCATTCTCTATTCCATTCTCCTTAGCATTGAGAATTGCATCCTTAACTGCACCTTCATTAGCCTCAATTCCAATAAGCTTCTTTATTCCATAGCTTGCTGCAATGAGGCCAATAGTACCTGTACCGCAATAAGCATCAACAACTACATCATCCTCTCTGAGCTCTGCCATATTCATAGCGATTCTATATAGCTTTTCAGTCATTTCAGGATTGACCTGATAGAATGATGTTGATGAGATCCTGAACTTAAGACCACATAGCTCATCTGTTATATAGCCCTTGCCGTAGAGATTCACTACCTGAGGATTATCAGGGATAACCATACTGGTCTTTTCGTTATTTATGATCTCTGTAATAGTAACGATATCTGGATGCTTTTGATGAAGAGCTGCTACAAAATCTGCCTTATGTGGAAAATCCTTTTTTCCTGTAATCAAGGATACAAGTATCTCTCTGGTATTATAGCCAAGTCTTATCAGAATATGTCTGAATTCTCCGGTTTTATCATCCTCATTATATGGCTTAATTCCATACCTATTAGCAAGCTGCCTTATAATCTGAAGTATTGCTGTAGCTCGTCCATCTTCTAGAATGCAATCTCTTACAGGTATGAGCTTATGCGTTGAGCGACGATAGATACCTGTTGTGAATTTGCCATTTCTATCATAGCCACAAACAGCCTGAACCTTTGTTCTATAGCCCATTATGCTCGGGGCTTCCAAGACTGGATAAACCTCTCCGAATCGAGATAACAGCTTTCTCTCTTTTAAATACTTATCGAGGACCTCATCCTCATATGGTTCATTTACATACTCACATCCACCGCATCTGCCATAGAGCGGGCAATATCTATTCTTTCTCATAGCTTCTGATTATCTGATTAATAAAGACTATCTTCAATATCATTCAGGGCTTTTGCTGACCATTCTGCATCATAGAGCTTCAAGATTGTCATAGCTTCCTTCTTCTTATCCTGCCTTCTGAAAACGAAGGTATCTGCAGATTCCCATATAGAGAACCATCCAACTATGTTAACGCTATCTGTTATGACTCTCTCTGCATATCCATCCAGGAAGTACGACAAGGACAAAAAGAAGACACCGGCAATCAGGAATGAGATTGTCTTCAATGTAAGACTCTTAAGCTCTCTTAAGGTCTCCTTAAGCTCAAATGCTGCATAGCTCTTATAAACCTTAACAGCTTTATCTAAATCCACATAACCCTTGAAAACTACATTCAGTCTTTCATTTATAGGAACTGTATTAGCAACATCCATCAAATATTCAATGACTTCTCTGTTTGGAAGCTCAGAATTAACAACAGAATATAGCTCTCTATCATCAATAGGAACAACGAGACGCTCTCCATGACGATTAAAGAATGCTTTAAGCGGTGAATCCTTCTTAATGACTTTCTTAAGCTCACTCAGTGTCATATATACCCTTTATGGGCGTGAGCAGGATTGAACTGCTGACCACCTCCGTGTGAAGGAGGTGCTCTCCCACTGAGCTACACGCCCGACTATTGTATTATGCAGGAGCAAAAACAAAGATATAATATATATTTAACAAATGCAAGAGGTTATTGTAACAGCAAAAAACATTGATTTAGCCTCTTGTGCATGGATTTTCTTACATAGTGCATTTGCACTGCTTTGCACACGATTTAATTAGTGCATATGAAAAAAATCCTAGGAAGACGGCCAAAATCTTCCTAGGAAATACAGAATAATATTATGTTCTACCACTCCCAGCCGATTCCAAGAGACAGTGAGAGGTTATCTAAGTCTGCCTCTAGTATCACTGGAGAAGTGAAAGTACCTAGTCTATATGCAGCTCCTGCGGATACTATGAGCCCCTTTGGAAATCGTACCCCGAAGTCTGCGCCAAGTGACCATGTAGGCTTCTTATCCTCAAAGCCTATGATCCCCTTTAGGTTAGTAAAGAACCTTGGGCTGTTCTTAATATCAAGAAGCCCTCTCTGATAAGCTATCTCATCAGCCTGTGCAGCATTTGTCTGATAGAGCTCTTCATTGCTCTTCTCAAGGCGCTCGATGTCTGCCTCTGCTTCCATCTGGTCCTCTGCCTGCTCAACAAGAAGCTCATGAAGCTCCTCTACTGCCTTAACCTCAATAACCTCAGCCTTTGGTGCTGATGGTGCTGTTTCTGATTTCTTCGGCTCTTCTGAGACGGTCTTCAGTTCTTTCTTTTCTGCTGGAGCTTCGATCACTGCAGAGGCTTCCTTCTCCTCTGTCAATTGCTCTTCCTGTATCTCCAGCGCCTTCTGCTTTCTTCCTGGAAATGCCCAGAGCAAGGAAGAAGCCACCAATAAAACCAGCAATAATGCGATGAAACGATTTCTTGTCCACATCATCTTTCCTCCTCAACGAGTTTTCTGAGATATTCGCTCCCCTCTTCAGCTTCATTGACATAGCCTTGAGCTCTTGCCTCGCTTACTGTCAGCGGTGAGCCATTGACTGCGCATAGAGGTCTTTCAGTATCCTCTCCTGCATTGTAGTCGTCGTTGATGAATTTCCATCTGCATGTCTCCTCAAGGGTAGAGATGTCCTTCTCAACATAGGCCTTGAGCCAGTCGCCCTTATAGCGTATGAATCTTGTGCCAAGTGTCATCATGGTGAAGCCTACTATCATAGCCATGCCGATTGATGTAAGTGTCCATGAGTTTGCCAGGACTGCTACAAGCCAGCCAGTGACTGCTATTGACTGATATATGGCCACCTGCCACATCTCAGCGCTTGTGTCCTTCATTATCAGATGGAAGCCTACTCTTGTTGCTACAAGCGCATAGCCTGCAGCGAGTATTCCCCAGCATGCAGAATAGAAGAGCCCCTCGCTTGTGCAGAAGAAGCATATGACGAAGATAGCAAGGAAGAATACCAATGCCATTCCTGCATAGAATAGATAACGGGTAAGTGCATGATTAAACATCCTGTGACTCCTCTGCCCTCTTCCCAGAGCTTCGCTTCGTGAAAGAATGAACTACATCATATCCGAAGGTTGATATCAATGTGATGACAAGTCCATTTCCGATACCGTAATCAAGAAGAGCTATGATTATAGCCTTCCAGCCTTCTGCATCCGTAAGTGCCCAGCCGATTACAGAGCATATAAGGAAATTGGCAAGAAAGATGACAAGAGGGATTGGCGGAAACCATCCTGGAAGCTTCTCTTTCTTCAGCCAGTAACCGAATACGTTGGCTACAACTACCCACGGAAGCAAGGAAGGATCAATAAAGCTTAGAACGTTCATTTAAGCCTCCTTACTCCTACATGCGGTCCATGATCATGAAAATGACCCTGATTATCCCGCCCACTCCTGATACAACTGACACCAGGCCGAGGAAAATAGATATCTGCTTCTTGATGCTGTGCTGTGTTGACTTGCTCTCTGAGATTGCATGCTTGATGTCTCTAAGATCATAGAGTATCGCATTCATCTTCATGTCCTGGCTATCAATGCGGTGCTGGAGAGATTTAGCCCTCTCCTCCGTTCTTATGCACATATCAATTGCTTTCTGGCTATTCTCATAAGCCTTCTCTGCTATAGCTATCGCTTTTTCTTCGTCCATAGCATAATGATATAAAAGAGCTGCAAGGCAAAAAATAGCATTGGTACGGAAAGCGTACCAGTAAAAAAAGCCCCTCACTGATGGGCCTCTTTCTTCCATCAATGAGGGATAAAGATTTAATTTAGGAGCTGCAATCAACCAGCACCAAAAGAGAATTATAACTTAAGTATAGCCCAGAAAAGCCACAATGTGACAATTTCACTCAGAACTATTCAGTTTTCTTTGGCCTGCCTCGTTTTCCTCTTCTGCTCTTCATAGCATCA
>CAVHSB010000147.1:0-4156 GCA_963638635.1 Flexilinea sp. | reverse complement strand
TGATTTTCTCTATTAAAGTAGCCTATAAAACAATAATTAGATAATGCATTTGATGTTGTAACTCTATCAAAAACCTTAAGAACTAAAAGAGGACTATCGACATCTGCTTCGGCATAGTTATCTAAAAATTCTCTAGCTTGTTTTATTGCTGCATTACATACAGTATCACCGACAGCGAATAAAGCCTCTGCGCTATCACTTCTTAATCCTTCTCTATCAAATGTAAATGAAACTGATCCTTTAATTGCTCTAAAAAAGTTAGTTCCGCTCTTCCACTCATTAGGCAAATTGAATTTAATAGAAGATACATCATCATTATATGTCACGCTATTATATCGAAGCATATTTATAAGAAAAGGTTTCAATAAAGATTGCTTTAGTTTAGGTACTTCATGCAATGATCGCAAATCAAATCTCTGAGCATGAGCTTCTATTCCTCTAATAACATCTAATGCTTTTTTATTGCCCATGGTTTGTGTTTCTTGGTTAAACCACTTATCAAGAGATTCTTTCTCTATTCGAGTACCATTTGCAAAAAGCTTAGAATAGAATGTTTCATCCTCTGAGCCCAATACCATCTGTTTCCAATCTTCTGGATCATCCATAACAAACCCCATCGCATTTCGTATGTTTTCAAGCTTTTCATTAAGCTTTTCCCATATCATTGATTCAAGATTGTTGGGATTTCTAAAAGAAACAACGTCTACATCTAGCTTCTGTCCATATCGATAAAGTCTTCCTACCCTTTGATGCAAGCGCATTGGGTTCCATGGAAGGTCAACATGTATCAATACATGACATTTCTTCTGTAAATCAACACCTTCTCCTGATGCTTCTGTTGAAACAAGATATTTTGCATTTCTTTCATTAAAAGACCTCATTGCAACATCTCTGTCACATTTTTCATTTATACCACAGCACTTAAGATAATCATCGCCATTTATAAATACAGTTTCAGCTTCAGGGAAATTAGACCTAAGAGCTTTTATAATAAGGGCTTGTGTAGCTTTATATTCTGTAAAGAATACAATCTTTTCATCTGGATAGTTTTTTGAAATGACATTTATTATTGCTTTTATTCTGCTTTCTTCTTTTACCCGTCTAGCTAGCTCCAACAATTGCCTTATGTGCTGTATTTCTCCATCCATTAATTTTAACGATAATTTCCCTACTAGCTCATCCTCTTCGGATTCGGTTCTTTCCTTATCTATTGTTGGTTTATTCTCAAGTAATCTTAATCGTCTATCCAACGTTGTTTGTATTGCAGCAACAGAACTTGATGCTATCTTCTGCAATGCAATAAGCAATAACGTTATTTGACCACCTGTTGTTCTATCTTGTCCTAGTGCATAAGCATATCCACGTTGGATATAATCAGTCATCATACAATAGAAATCACTTTCTTCTTTAGTGTACCTATATGTTTCAGGATGTTGTTTCAGACCTTTGAATAGCTTTTTACCATTCATATCCATTACTGAGGTCTTGTTATTTCTGATCATGTAATCGTGAAGAGCTACATATTTATCAGGATTATCTTTTGCAAAGGTTTCCTTATCAAGCAGGCTCATCAGGCCCCAGAAATCATTATCTTTACCTTGGTGAGGTGTAGCAGTAAAGAATAATAAGGTCTTTATTAACCCAGCATTATTCATTTTATCTATCAACTCGTAGCCCAATGTCTTTTCATCATTCGAGACACCTATATGATGGGCTTCATCTACTACTACAATATCCCATGGCTCTGCATTAAGAAGTCTATTGTGCTTGTCTTTTCTATCTAATTTTAGGTTAGAAATAGGAGCTATAATGTATTGAATATCAAAGCTATTGTTTGCATTACTATAGATGCTGAAGTTCAAGGCAAAGCATTTCATTCTTTCCTGCCACTGATAAACAAGGCTAGGAGGAGTTAGAATAAGTATTCTTTTAGCTCTTCCACTCGAGACAGCTGCAAGCAATATCAAACCAGCCTCCATTGTTTTGCCTAGTCCTACATCATCTGCAATCATCATATGAGTAGGCCATCTTCGCATAACTCTATTACATACCCAAAGCTGATGTGGCAATAAGTTGATATTGCTTTTTGAGAAAATACCCCATGTATTGTTTATTGATTCAATAAGTGCAGCATCTATTCTTAATAACGCTCTTAGAGACGAATATGGGGCCTCGGAATCATCTATTTTAGGTATAGGTGTTATATCAGCAATACTACATTCCTGAATACTGCTATCCTGTGCTTTTAAGATCACAGTTTCTTCATCAATATGGCGAATAGAACATTGACCTAATGTTTTATGTATTACTAAATCCCCTTTTTGCATACAAACACCTATAATAGAAAAATTTAAGCATCTCAAAAAATGAATCTATGAGATGCTTTTAGTTATAAATTAAATATCGTTTTACTTGCTTGGATTCTCATCCTGCAACGAGAAATCTTCCAAATGCTTTACCTCTACCTTCTCAGCTTTCAAGAACGTTGGAACAGCTTCTAGCTCTGAGAGCTTTTTAGCAATAAGGGATGCTATCCACTCTGCCCCCTCTGGTCTTAAGTGAGTGTTATCTTCTTTGCCATTTGGGAAGTTATCGTATAATCCTGGTCCGAAGTTCATGAAGAGCCTCTTACTCTCATCATCTCCTAGCTTCTGTATTTCAAGCATTGTAGGGATTGTAATATCGACTGCTGGAACATTTGCATCATGAGCTGCAGATTTCATAGCAGCAGGATAGTCTCCATGAGTCTCTAAGAGTGTATCATTCTCGAATCTTCTTCTAGCTATTGATGTTAAGAAGAATACATCTACGCCCTTCTTCTTAAGCTCATTAGCCATATAAATAAGATTAGCTCTATATCCAGTCCATGGATCGCTATGCCTATGCTCATCTGGCTTAGAGTCATTATGACCAAACTCTATTATTGCAGCATCTCCATCTTCTGCTGCAAGAAGAACAGAAGAGAATATACCTTCTAAAAGGCATGATCTTGTAGATACTCCATTCTTAGCTCTGTTATCGAGAATCCAATCACCTTTAATGTATTTTCCAAATGCTTCTCCCCAGCCTGTTTCAGGTCTTGCCTCATCCTTTTTAACTGCAGCGGTAGAGTCGCCGATAATAAATAATCTATGCATAGCAATACTATAACAAAAAAGGCGTGACCTTAGCCACGCCATTTTATCATAAGTTCTAGCTTAGCGCTGAACTCTTCCAGATCCGTCTCCCTCGCAAAGAGCCTTAACTTCAGAAAGTCTAGCAAGGTTGAAGTCACCAGAGATAGAATGCTTCAAGCAAGAAGAAGCAACTGCAAAGTTGATGCAATACTGCTCATCCTCGAAGTGTGAAAGAGCATAGATGATGCCAGCTGCGAATGAGTCACCACCACCTACTCTGTCGATGATATCTGTAATCTCATAGTGTCTTGAAAGATAGAAGCCTGTCTTTCCTGAAAGTGCTGCAGACCAGCCATTGTGGTCAGCTGACTTAGACTCTCTGAGTGTTACAGCGATGATAGAGATATTTGGGAACTCCTTCTTAACCTTGTCGCAGAGCTCCTTGTAAACGTCTGTATCAAGCTTACCTGAAGTAACATCAGAATCAGCTTCGATTCCGAGACACTTCTGGATATCTTCCTCGTTAGCAATGATAACATCAGCATACTTAACGAGTTCTCTCATGACCTCTGGAGCCTTCTTTCCATAGTTCCAGAGCTTCTTTCTATAGTTGAGGTCAATAGAAACAGTTGCACCAGCAGCCTTAGCAGCTTTCATAGCCTCTAGAGCAGAATCAGCAGCTTCCTGTGAAACAGCTGGAGTAATACCTGTTGTATGGAACCATGTAGCACCATTTAGGATGCTCTTGAAATCGAAATCTGATGGCTTTGACTTAGCAATAGCTGAATCAGCTCTATCATATACAACAAGAGAAGGTCTCTGGTTAGCACCAGTCTCAAGATAATAAATACCGAGTCTTCCACCCTTTACCTTATTGATTGCAGAAGTATCAACACCATACTTCATAAGCTCTCTCTCACAAGCTTCGCCTACAGCGTTATCTGGAAGAGCAGAAACAAATACAGCCTTCTCACCGAAAACTGAAAGAGAAACAGCTACGTTAGCCTCTCCACCGCCGAATGTAGCTTCAAGCTCTGGAG
>CAVHSB010000146.1:0-4256 GCA_963638635.1 Flexilinea sp. | reverse complement strand
CTTCTTTCAAGGCTATTTTTATATTCCATGCAATATGGTTCTCGTCCTTTAACGCAGATTCTTCTCGCAATTCCTGCTAAAGGCAATTGAAGATTATCTGGCTTTTCCTTAATATAGCTGTTGCGGAGTTCGTACATTCCTGGAAATCCTTCGCATAAGAAAACAAAACTATAAAGAGGAAACTATGTCTAACAAAAGAAGAATTAGTTCTTCAGACTACTTGATTTATCTATCAATAGTCTATGTCGTTGTTGCAGTTACGATGAATATCTTCTGCATGAAATCTCTATCCTTCTCAACTCCTATTATCATTTGTGATGGCGGGCTCTTGATAAGCTGGCTTGTCTTTCTTATCTCAAATGTCATCGTAGAGGTATGGGGGGAGGAGACCTCAATCAAGATTGTATCCTTTGCGGCTGTTGTTACATTCATTGTTATGGTAATCGGAAGAATTATCGTATTCATTCCTACTCTTGATTCATATGCTGAGCAGGCTGATGCATTTGCGCATGTCTTCTCTAATGGCCCAAGAACCATCATTTCAAGCGTAATAGCATTCTGGATTGGCAACTTCATAAATGTGGATATCATTTCAAAGATGAAGGGCCATGTAAAGAATGATAATAAGCTATTGTTCTTTATCCGTGCTGCATTATCAACATTGATTGGACAGCTTGCAGACAATGCTATATTCTCTGTTCTTGCCTTTGCTCCTATCGGGCTGTCTCTATATGAGATGGCTTGGAAGGATATATATACAGCAGTACTCTCAGGCACAGTCATTGAGCTTGTTGTAGAGTCATGCTTTGTCCCATTCATTACCATTCCTCTCACTAGAAAGATAAGATCAGTTAAAGAGACAGAGGAAAAGGTCGCATAATGAGAGCTCTTATAACAGGATCAAGCTCCGGAATAGGAAAGGCTACGGCAGAGCTGTTTCTTGATAGAGGCTTTGATGTAATCGGATTTGATATCAAGGAAGCAGCAATAAAGAGTGATAGATATACTCACTATATCGTAGACATAAGCGATAAGGAGACTTATCCAGAGATTGATGAAGTGAATATTCTATGCAACATTGCTGGAGTACAGAACAGCGATGATGATATCAAAACAAATCTTGTAGGAACTATAGATATTACAGAACACTATGGCTTTAGACCAGGAATAAAGAGCATAGTATTCATGTCTTCAGCCTCATCTCATACTGGTGCCGAGTTTCCATATTACTCAGCATCTAAGGGCGGTATATTCTCATACATGAGAAATGTCGCTATACGTCTTGCCCCTCTTGGAGCAACTGCCAATAGCTTATCTCCAGGCGGCGTCAAGACTGCGCTAAATGATCCTGTCATGAATGACGAGAAGCTTTGGAATGATATCATGAAGGTCACACCGCTTAAAAAGTGGGCAGAGCCGGAAGAGATAGCCGAGTGGATCTACTTTCTATCTGTTGTAAATAAGTCCTGCTCAGGGGAAGATATTCTCATAGATAATGGTGAGACCCATCTCAATGCCACCTTTGTTTGGCCTGAGAGCTAAACGCTCAATACCATCAAGATAACGATACTTAGTGTGATTATAACAAAGAGGAGTACACTGGCTTTTGTAGTGCTGATGTGCTCCTTTTTCTTATTCTTGTTTTTACTTTTCAAGCACATATCCATATCACCCTTGCAATCTCTGGTCAGCTCTCTATGCTGAAAGGTTTCAGCTTTAATACACTATCCTGGTTGAATCTTATTGCCATGTCGAAATTATAGCATGAATATTTTCACGCTGGCTATTGGTCAAATCGGACACTGTTGTTAATATTCATTATGTGAAGAAAATCATTGCCTTATTAATATCTATATCGTGTTCTCTTTTGTTTGCCTCCTCAAACCCGTGGGCTCTTAAATCAATACAGCTTGGGCTTGGGAATGATAAGTGGGCCTATGGACTCTCTAGAAATGATGATGATCAGCTCTCATACTCTGAGCATGTGGCAATATCTGGAGATAGATGGTTCTTCAATGCCAACCTAGATGGTATTACCAACAGAGGATGGAAGACTGGATGGGATATAAGAAATGAGAATGTAGAGGACTGGGAAGAAAATACCTTCTATAATGGTCGAATAGATGTTACGGAGCTTATAGCCGGTTATCGCTGGACTCCTTATTCTTCTAAGCTTCTTTCTCTTGATGTTGTTCCTGAAACAGGGTTAGTGCTTGCAGGAAACATGCATTTTGAAGTTCTTCAGAATACGATCCATAAGATATCTAAGATACATGAAGTATACCTTCCATATGACTTTGATGATGTTAGGCCATACTATTACCTTGGTCTATCTACATCAGCTCGCTTTCATGCATATAGTCTTGAGAAATCCCAATTCGATATAGCCTTCAATGCTAAAGTAAACAGTGCTATTTGCTTTGAAAGCGCTGAGGATATTTCAATAAAGCTTGCGCTTGAGAATGGCTATAACGACTTCGTATCATTCTCATTTGGCTATAAGTGGGTACAGGAGCATAGCTCATCTCCGACTATGGAGCTCTATAGCAGATACCTGAATAGCCCTTATTTCTCATACACTATAAACACAGGCCTGTTATCACTCAGGTACTTCTCAGAGCTTACTGATCACTTTGGATATGCAATTTACTCTGTAGATATTATGTCCTTGATGAGACATCCTATTTGGACAACTAGTGATATCTACTATTCAGCAGGTGTAAGCTTCTTGAATAAGATGGCATTCAGTGAGCAGGAGCTTGAGGTATATTTCACACCTCATTGGAGCGGTGTTCTTAAAAATAGATATGTTGCAGGATACCCAATAGATAAGGAAGATGAGAAAATTAAAGATTTAACAATGGATGCAAGAGAAAAGCAGGCATATTCAGCTTATACTCTAGGTGCTAAATACAGATATTCATTCTTAAATGGCTATTTGACTCCATATGTATCCATGTCTCTTGGTTTTATGAAATGGAATCTTACCTATCTTCTTAATATGCAAAGAGACTCAATTTGGCCATCGTATGATATGGGCACTGACTTCTCATTTGCCTTAGATGCAGAAGTAGGACTCACAATACTTCCAGAAGGGCTAATAAAGGCAGATTCCTCTACTATCTCATTTACTGTATTCACAGGTCTTAGCTATGTCACAGGAGACTTCGTATCTACGTACAGACATGTAACCTCTGATGAGGACTTGGAAAGCAATATTAAGGATAACTTCCTATTCAGATATGGTGCAATGATAAGAATAGGCTTCGACTTGTAATATATTGAATGGTGCTCTGCAAAAAACAATTTTGAAGAAAATACCTATGAAAAGAAGAATGCTTACAATTAGGGGACATAAGCTATATGCTCCGCAGTGCATAAAAAACATTGATGCATCTGCGCTGGTCGAAATGTTTCTATAGAATTACGAGAATAAATCTGACGTATCATTATTAGCGTCATGCTTTTTATAACGCAAAGAGATATCAGTATTAAAAGAAATAATTTCTATGTTGCTATTCTCACAATCAAATATAATTGGATTAGGAAGATGCCCATAAGTTATAATTTTAGATGGTTCAATAATTTCAAGCATCTTGTAGAATCCTTTCTCAAAATAATATTGAGATTTTTTATTTCTGTATGCACCAAGTACACCAACAGATATGAGTGATTTATGGCGAATACCATCGAAGACAAACTCGTATGACCTTTCATCTGCCCATCTTATGTTCGGTATAACAGAAATTCCATGCTTCTCAAGGTAAGAACCAGCTGCTCTGCTCATATATGTTTGAAATATTTGCAGAGCTAATGGAAAATCTCGATAAACGCTAAAATCTGGCAAAATTATACTTTGATACTTCGCAAATGTTGTTGAAATCAATAAGTTTAGTTTGTTTTGATCTGTAAATGAAGATTTAAATTTCTCATCATGCTCATAGAAGTGAATTGCTTTATCTTTTGTTGCGTTGATGTTTTTTGATTTAGAGAAAGGTATCAGCTCTGATGGAACTTTATCTGTTCCATGGATATAAGGTAATTCATATTTCCCTGAAAATAGAGTATCTCCTTCTATTTGCCATAGGTTAAACATGTCTTTTACTGGTTTTTTAGCCATGGCAAACTTACTCATTTAAAGATTTGATTGTTCGACATCTTTGTGTTTCATAAAATTCGGGATTATCAAAGGCTTCAGAGTTATCAAAAAGAGATATTTTATATTCCGGAGATGATTCTGTAACTTCTAATAAGTT
>CAVHSB010000145.1:0-4291 GCA_963638635.1 Flexilinea sp. | reverse complement strand
GTAGATAACCGCATAAACTATGGTCCAGTGCTTGAGAATGTTGTCTTTCAGTATGCACTATCTAAGTCATATGAAGTCAGCATAGGAAGGATAGGGAAGTTTGAATGTGATTTCATTATGAGAAATCATTCTTTGCAATATTCTTATGTTCAGGTGTCTATGACAATAAATAGCAGCATTGATACTGAAAATAGAGAATATAGACCTCTTGAAGCAATAAGCGATAATTATCCTAAGTATATTATGACACGTGATGATATGATACAGCACCGCAATGGCATAATACATGTAAACATTGGTCCCTTCATGAAAGAGGGAAGACTGTTTTAGCTTCTGAAAGGGAGTGTCCTCTTCATTTCATCTCTAGCTTCCTTTGTTCCTGCTATGATGTATTTCTTCATCTTGTTCTTGCTATAGAGATAGTCATCATATACAAAAGGAGTTCCATCTGCATATTCGATATCCATGCCAAAGTACTTCATTACAGCATGGGATGAAGCAACATCCCAAATAAAGCATGGAGTTGATGAGCATGCCTGAAAGGATGGCAGCAATACTGGAAGAAGCAGATGGATTATAGTGCTTCCGAAAATCCTTGCCTTTGCATGGAACTCAGAATAGTCAAATAGCTTCTGGCCCTTTGAGCTCATAGCAATCTGAGTCAGATGAGTCTTATCACCTTGCATCTTAAATACATTATCATTTACAAGAACCTGGAATCCTGGATCTAGCCTTACATTGAGAGCCTTAGCAGCAATGCCGAATCTTGGTGCGGATATCATGGCACCCACTGGATTCCTATCCTTATCGAGAATACCTAGAGATACTGCAAATGATGGCAGTCCCTGTGAATATACATCTGTACCATCAATAGGATCTAAGACGAAGGTATAGGGGGCATCAGTCTTATCAGGAGTGTCATCCTCTTCGCTGATTACCTTGCAATCAGGAAAGAGCTCATTAATTAATGCAATTAGCCTCTTGCTTATAGCGCTGTCGACTTCTGTGAGCACAGAGCCATCAGATTTGTAGCTTCTTGTTACCTTTGATTGCATTTCCTCAGCCCAGAGACCTGCATTTACAACTTCATTATAAAGAATATCCAGTTTTGATTTTGAAAGTACGTTTTGCATTTTATTGTATGTTTTCTCTATTTTAGGTATAGTTTCCACATTATTATGTCACTAGAGACCTTAGTTGCTGAGTATATCAGAAAAAGCCCTGTTTACAAAGCATATGCAAAGAATCCTGATGCTCTATATGAGGCAGATGGACTGGATTTCTACCCACTCTCAAGAGCTCTGATTCTATTGAGCGATAAAAGAGCGGGGCGTCTTTTTGTCGTCGTAGCAACAGAAGAGAGCGCAAAAGCAATAAAGGAAGATCTCTCTGATGTTACAGATAGACCTGTTATCTATCTCCCAAGTGATGGAAAGCTTCTGTATTCAAAATATTCATCAACAAGAAGCGAGTATGAGAGAAAGAATGCACTTGAAAGCGTAGATGAGATGAAAAGAGGCATAGTAATTGTCTCCTTGAGATCCTTTGTATTTCCATTTCTGAGCCGTAATACACTTAAGGATAACACACTGACCTTGAAAAAGGGCGATAAATTCGATGTGGATAGATTCTCTTCGATATTAAGTGAATCTGGATATATAAGAGTTCCGAATAACTGCTCAGAGGAAGGTACCTATTCACTGCGTGGTGAGGTTATGGATATCTATCCATTCTCACAGGATATGCCGGTTAGGATATATGCTGAGTGGGATGATATTTCAAAGCTATCGAACTATGACATACTCACACAGAAGGCTACAGGCAATTTAGATAAGATAAAGATTCCTTTGCTCAAGGGAGGGGAAGAGAATGATGTTGAGATAGCTTCTATAAATGAATACCTGAGAGATGATGACTTCTTTGTATTCTCTGGAATGGAACGCCTAGAGACAAGCTTCGCAAGCACAGAGCGCGAGGCTAGAAGCTTATATAAGGAAGCCTATAGAGAGAATGAGAGGGCACCTCTGCCAGATAATCTCATCTTTGATTACAGAGCATTCAAAGACTCCTTGAAGAAGGGCTTCTTCTTTTATGATATTGCAGATTCATCCCGCTTTCATTTCCAGGTTAGCGCATCCCGCTCATATTTTGGAAACATCACATACTTCAAGGATGATATTAAGGCACTTTTTGCCAATGACTGGACTGTATTCGTAATTGCTCCATCTGATGTGCAGAAGGAGAGACTTGAGAATGTATTGAGAGACTATCCTGTTAAGCTAGAGGTTCGATGCATGTCATCTGGCTTCCAGCTTGAGAGTGAGAATCTATTGGTAGTTCTCGATCAGGAGCTCTTCGGAAGACATAAGAAGATGGCTCGAGTACAGCTTGAGAGCGTCTCATCACCCTTAGATAGCTTTGTAGAGCTCAAAGAGGGAGATTATGTTGTACATGTCAATTATGGTATCGGGCAGTTTGTAAAGATAGAGAGAGTAAAGACAAGCAGGACAGAGCGAGACTACATAAAGATAAGATATTCAAAGGATGAATATCTATATGTGCCTATAGAGCAGGCAAACCTTGTTCAGAAATATATAGGAAATGATGGAAGGATTCCAAAGCTTGATGCTATAGGCTCCTCATCATGGACTAAGAAGAAAGAGAAGGCCATCAAGAATGCAGAGGAGCTTGCAGCATCGCTTGTGAAGCTATATGCAGAGCGTCAGATGGTGCATGGCTATCCATATAGCAAGGACAATGACTGGCAGATTCAGTTTGAGGCATCCTTCCCATTCTCAGAGACACCAGATCAGCTTAAGTGCATAGAAGAGATCAAGGCTGATATGGAGAGTGATAGGGTAATGGACCGCCTGGTGTGCGGAGACGTCGGATATGGAAAGACCGAGATAGCCTTCCGTGCAGCCTTCAAAGCCGTTATGTCTGGAAAGCAGGTTGCATTCCTAGCTCCTACCGTAATTCTTGCAGAACAGCACTATGAGAACTTCAAATCAAGGCTTGGCATGTTTCCAGTAAAGGCTGGAATAGTAACAAGATTCATAACAAGCGCTAAGGTCCGTGATACTCTCAAAGAGCTTGAAAACGGCAATATAGATGTGCTCTTTGGCACTCACAGAATCCTTGGAAAGAATATAAGGTTCAAGGATCTTGGGCTATTGATTGTAGATGAGGAGCAAAGATTCGGAGTAAAGGACAAGGAGAAGATAAAGCAGCTTAAGACCAATATTGACTCTTTGACTCTATCTGCAACGCCTATACCTAGAACGCTCTACATGTCTCTTTTGAAGGTAAGAGATATGTCTCTTCTTACAACAGCACCTAGAGAGAGACAGCCTATTGAGACAAAGATAGAACAATTCTCTCTTCCTTTAGTTGTAGATGCAATAAGGAAAGAGCTTGAGAGAGGTGGGCAGGTATTCTATCTTCATAATAGGATTGACGATCTGGAAGACATTGCAATGATGCTCAGACGTGAGATTCCTAGCGCAATAATAGAGGCAGCTCATGGTCAGATGAATGCCGATGAGCTAGAGGATAAGATGCACCGCTTCATATTCGAGGGAGTGCAGGTGCTGGTATCTACAACCATCATTGAAAATGGAATAGATATACCTAATGTAAATACTATCATAATAGATAGAGCTGAGAGACTGGGACTTGCGCAGCTATACCAGCTCAGGGGAAGAGTATGAAGATCCGATAAGAAGGCATATTGCTATCTTTTATATCCCGATAAGTCATCGCTTAACGAGGATGCTATAAAGAGGCTTAGAGTACTAAGTGAGAACACAGGGCTCGGAAGCGGCTTCAAGGTAGCAATGAAGGATATGGAGATAAGAGGCGCTGGCAATATACTAGGGCGTGAGCAATCCGGAGAGCTTGAGGCTGTAGGCCTTGATATGTACATGAAGCTTCTTGAGGAGGAGATAGATAAGCTCTCATCAGAGAAGGCGAAAGACAAAAGAGAGGTTCTTCTTGAGCTTGACTATACTGGCTTCATTCCAGAGAGCTATGTAAAGGATCCTACTCTTAAGTTCGAGCTATATAAGAAGATTGCAAGCGTATCTACAGAGGGCGAGCTAGAAGGCCTTGAGAGAGAGGTTGAGGATAGATTCGGATCTATACCGGAGGAGGTTGAGAACCTCTTCTGCATAGCAGAGATCAAGATAATATGCAGAAAGCTCTCTATATTCCATTTAAAGGAAGTGAGAGGCGTTGTGCAGCTTGAGTTCTCGAGGATATCAGATATAAACCCAGATAAAGTTGTTAAGCT
>CAVHSB010000144.1:0-4350 GCA_963638635.1 Flexilinea sp. | reverse complement strand
GCTTTTATAATAATAATAGAATGTAGCTTTTGATAGCTCTAGGCGTTTAGCAAGCATAGACATTGTAAGTTTGTCTATTCCTTCCATTGCAATTATCTCAAGTGCTTCCTTTCTTATTTTCTCTTTCATGATATTATAGTTTACTGAACGAACGTTCGGTTTGTAAATGAGATTTTTCATCATCTTCTGCATCTTTTGAATAAATTTGCTTGAAATGATTTTCCATCTCATGTAAAACCTAAAAAGACTTAAATATAAAGGACAGAAAATGTACGCATTAGTTGAAATCCTAGGCAAGCAGTATAAGGCCTCAGAAGGTGATGTGCTTCTTGTTGATAGACTCCCACTCGAAGCTGGTGCTTCTTATGAGAGCGAAAAGGTTCTTGCTATTGTTGACAACGAGAACGCAAAGTTCGGTGCTCCATATGTTGAGGGTGCAAAGGTAGTTGCAACAGTTGGTGAAGAAGTTAAGGGTGACAAGGTTAAGGTCTATAAGTTCCACAGAAGAAAGGGCTATAGAAGAACACAGGGTCACAGAGAAAAGTATACAAAACTCACAATCACAAAGATTGAAGGCTAAGGAGGGAAGAAATGGCACATAAGAAAGGTGGCGGCTCATCCCGCAATGGACGTGATAGTAACGCTCAGAGACTTGGCGTTAAGAGATTTGGTGGTCAGCTTGTAAAGGCTGGTGAGGTTATTGTTCGTCAGAGAGGCACTGTAATTCATCCGGGCGCTAATTGCGGTCTAGGAAAGGACTACACACTCTTTGCTCTTGTTTCTGGTACAGTTGAGTTCAAAGAGAGAAACAACAGAAAGTACTGCAACATTGTTGAGGTAGAAGCTTAATAAAATGTTCGGTTTTTCAGATGAGACCTATATAGACGTTTCTTCTGGTAATGGCGGCGCTGGTTGCGTATCATTTCATAGAGAGAAATTCATACCTAAAGGTGGCCCAGATGGAGGAGACGGAGGCAGAGGCGGCGATGTTGTCTTTGTTGTTAAGGATAATCTGAGGACATTGGGACATTTGAAAATGATCCGTTCCTTCAGAGCAGAGAACGGAAGAGGCGGTCAGGGGGATCGATGCTTCGGCAGAGATGGCAGGGACGTAGAGATTCCTGTTCCTCCTGGAACTGTCATAAAGAATGCAGAGACTGGTGAGATCATCAAGGACCTCACTGGTCTTGATAGATTCGTCCTTCTTAAAGGTGGCAGAGGCGGTCAAGGCAATTGGCACTTCAAGACTGCTACAAGACAGACTCCTAGATTTGCGCAGCCTGGTGAGAAAGGCGTCGAGATGCGTGTGGGCGTTGAGCTCTTGGTTATCGCAGATATTGGCTTTGTCGGCTTTCCTAACGCTGGTAAATCATCTCTATTGAATCTTCTTACAAATGCTAGAAGCAAGGTTGCAGGGTATCCATTTACAACAAAGATTCCTGAGCTAGGCGTTATGAGATACTCAGATCAAGATGTAGTGCTTGCAGATATCCCAGGACTATTAGAGGGTGCTAGTGAGGGTGTTGGCATGGGCTTCAAGTTCTTAAGGCATATCTCAAGAACAAAGGGTCTTGCATACCTTATTGATCTATCTGATGACAACTATCTTACAGCCTTCGATGTTCTCTATGGAGAGCTTAAGAAGTATAGCGAGGATTTAGCTGCTAAGGATTATATCATCATTGGAACTAAGATAGATGAGGATGGTGCAGAGAAGCGCTTTGAAGAGCTTAAGGCTAAGTTTGCTGATAAGATTGTTCTTCCGCTATCTATATATGACGATGAGCTATTGCTTCCTGTAAAGCAGGCATTTATCGCTCTAGCATCAAGCAGTGAGAAGAAGGATAGCAATGAGGGCGGCTTTACTACTAAGGTGAATAATGATGCCATCTATAGGGATGAAGAGTAAGTCTGCTATTCTTGGTGGAACCTTTGATCCAGTACACTTAGGTCACATACATCTTTTCCATAATATCTATGAGTATGCTCATGTAGATACTCTATATGTCATTCCTGCTTTAATATCTAATTTCAAGCAGGATACACATCCAGCATCTTTTGTTAATAGACTTGAAATGCTGAGGCTTGCCGTTAAAGACTACAGGGATCTATATCCAGAGGATGATTTAGAGATCATTGTGTCAGATTATGAGGGAAGAAGAGGCGGTGTCAGCTATACCAGCGAGACCATAAAGGAGCTCTTTCCATCCCTTTCATATAATGGAAAGGTCAACTTTGCTTTTGGCGATGACCTGTTGAAGGATCTGGATAAGTGGCATGACTTTGAATATCTTAAAAAAAATGTGCATTTCATATGCTTTACAAGGTGTGAATCTGATTTAGATACTCATGGGGCAGATGTTGAGTTTATTCCATCCCCTCGCTTTGCATCATCATCTAGCTCTGTGAGAGAGGGACACCTGGAGCTTCTCTCTCCTAGAGTATTGGAGTATGTCGAGAATGAAAAGCTATATAGAGCTCTATGATTTTGTAAAGAGTCGTCTTAAGGAATCGAGATTTATCCACTCAGTAGGCGTTGCGGATACGGCTGCAGCTCTTGCACGTCGTTTTGATATTCCAGAGCTTGATGCCAGAATATGCGGAATATACCACGATGCATATCGCTATGATGCAGATGAGAATACAGCAGCATTCCTGGAAGTTAATGGCATAGGTCTTTTTGAAGAAGAGAGAGAGAATATCGTATTGCTTCATGGGCCTCTTGCTGCATTTCATATGAGAAGTGATGTTGGAGATGATACCCCAGACAGCTTTATAAGAGCTGTAAGGCATCATACCTTAGGCTCTAAGGATATGGGAAGGCTAGGAGCTGTTCTCTATATTGCAGATTATTTAGAGCCTGGACGAAAGCATCTAGGTGATGATGATAGATTATATCTATTATCTCCAGATAGCCTTGAGGAAATCATAATCCGCATAATGGATATGCAGAATGATTATTTTAAAAGAGAGGGAATAAAGAGCGCAGAGGTTTCCGATGAGCTCTATGATTATATTAAGAGTGGTGGAATTCTGTAGCATTTATGCTATGATTGATTTCACTTGAAGAGGTATTTATGAGAGAAGAGATAAAGGAAAAAGCAGAGAAGATCAAAGCTTATTTGACAGATCATAGATGTGAGGATGTCGAGATTGTAGATATGAGCGCTGTAGAGTGCTCATGGACTGATTGCTTCGTTATTGCAACAGTATCATCTGTTGGTCACCTAAAGGGTGTTGTTCATCAGCTTTGGGGAGAGCTCAATGATCTAGCACTGAATGTAAACAACAGGCATAAGAGTCCAGGAGATGATGGATGGGAACTCATTGACTGTGGAGATATAGTAATCCACCTGATGAGCAGCGAGCTCAGAGAGTTCTACAATCTTGAAAAGCTTTGGAAGGCAACAGAAGAGAATAGATAGCGCATAGGGCAGTCATTTGGCTGCCTATTATTTTGCCTTAATAAGCTATATTGTCTCATGTTTTAGGCTGTTGTTGGCTTTATTGTCTTACTATAAAGTCATAACACAACATTGAGAGAGGATTTCTTTCTATGAACAAAGAATTCTATTGTGCCAATTTAGGTATAAGCAGGAAATGATAAGTCAAAATCTTTGAGCACTATTCTCTCTGATAGCAGATATGAAGATATTACTCATTGGATAAAGCCTATAAAAGGCAATGTCGAGAGGCTCTTCGGGTATATCAGTGGGTAAAACAAGCATCATCAAGCAATATCCTTCTGATTGTAAGATCTTCCAGGGAGAGGGATTACAAGATTAGAGCAGCATAGGTAAATCATATCCAGCATGTTGTTCAGGTTCCTGAACCCGTAAGAGCGCCTGATTATGAGCTTGATGTTGTTATTCGTAGCTTCAATCCTGGCATTGCTGAAACCATATTTTATCGTATTGAGGATGAACTCCTCATTTCTCTTTATCTTCTTCGCAAGATCCTTGAAGGGATCAAGCCTTGAATGGGATGCCCTCCATCTCCATTTCCTGAGGGCGGCCTTCGCACCTTCGTGATCATCCATCTTCAATATGCGCCTGAGAGCCTCCTTCATGTCATAAGCCCTGTAATATCTGGGAGTCATCACCCTGATCATCTGGATTGTCTCCTTCTGTCTGTCAGTGAGATTCTCAGGAGCCTTGCCTACAGCATATGATGAGCCTTTTATGCGTTTGGCCTTTTCTTCCTTCTCCTTCCTCTCATTATGCGCCTCATCATCTTTCTTGGGCCTGCCTTTGCCTCCGGACTCTTTGGGAATGTCTGACTTCAGCCTCCTGTATTCATCAAGCCTTACGCTATCCAGAGCTTCCGTCGCCCATTCAACCACATGGAAGG
>CAVHSB010000143.1:0-4577 GCA_963638635.1 Flexilinea sp. | reverse complement strand
TTGCATAGCTAAGATTCTTTACAGGAATTATGTCACTCCTAAGTACAGTGTCTGGACCCATTACCTCAAAGTAAACTTCCTTCTCAAAGTCCTTTGTTGATTTTACAAGAAGTTCACCTGCATTTACAGGAGCAGCAGATACATTCTTATTTGCTACATAGAACTGCCTGTTTTGGTTTGTACTAAATGTTGCCATTTCAATATTACATTAAATTAAACTTAACCTATAAGTATATAGGCTTTAATTACTATTCTCTTTATTTAAGTTATAGCCCTTGCTTTGAAGAGCCATCAGTACTGCTCTTTCAAGAATCCTTTGATGAAGAGCCTCATGCAATATGCACTCACTAGCTTCATTCTTACCCTCGATAGATAGTTCTGCTGGTAAATCCACTAGGATAATAGGAGGAACTTTCTTGATATACCTTATATAGTAAGTCTGAATAAGATACTTGCAGATAATCTCTACATTACCTTCTGAGAGGTCTAACCTCAATGCTCTCCTATCATTGGCTCCTCTGAAAGGATTATCCTTGATAGTCTGATATTCATCTTGCTTAGTAGGATAAACATTCATAGAGACATCATCCTTACATTTACCATTGCTAATGATTACAGACTCTAGGGTAATGAACCACAAATCCTCAGGAAGAGTAAAGAACTTAGAGCTACTGGAAATACCTAGTGGAATACCATTGGTATTGGTTATAGGTTTCAAGTATTTCTCTGCTACAAGGTTAGATAAGTATCTCCTCATTTCCTCTGTACTCTCAAAGGAATCTCCATAAGGATTCTTGCCATTATAAAGACTGGTTACCAGTTCCTCTTGAGCCTTGGTAAGGAATACTGACTTTTCATACTCATCCAATGTTACAGATTGCTTGGAAGCCTCTTCACCAAACCTAGCAGCAGAATTATAACTACTTAGCAAAGTATCAAATGAATCACTAAACTCTTGATTTGTCATAGCTTTACAGTATTAGTTACTCACTCCTTTGTCCTGCTTGCATTACTGCCTGTAGATTATCCTGTCCTGTATTAGTCCAAGCTATCTTGGCAAGTTCTACAGCCCTTTGAAGAATCTCCTCATGCAAGATAGGATCTAACTCACACTCACTGGCATGGCTGATACCCTCAATAGTAAGACCGTCAAGGTCTGATACTATGATAGGATTTGGTCTCCTTACATATCTTATAGTATACTTAGTAAGTGTATCTGTAGGACCAACTATAATATCAGCCTTATTGACTACATCATTATTAGTAAGTCTCCAAGCTTGATATTTAAGAGGTCTCTTGTAAGGCTTGCACATCAACCTAGAGTATTCATCAAACTTAACAGGAATTACCTGCAAAAGAACTTTCTTGTTATTCCTTGTTACTTCTACCATCTCATTAATGGCAAACATAAGCTTTGCAGGTAGACTGATACTCTTGGTATTCTCTCTATCATCAAACAAAGGTGTATCAAAGATTGATACCTCTGTACCTTCATTTCTGACATAGAGAGCTTTTCCACTTTCATCCTTCATCTCATTACCATCAGAATCATAAGCCAGTGTATAGCTATAGGTAGACTTAGGAGAGGTATCCTCTGTTCTAGTATAAACCTTATTACCCTTGCCATCAGTCTTACCATCTACTTCTGTATAGGAATAAGTTGTTGAACTAGTGGTAGCTACAGTAGTGAGCATGGAGAAATCAACCTGTCTCTTGACACTACCATCAAAGCCATCTTGGGTATTGTTTCCCTTACTTTTAGGATTAAAGTAATTCTTTAGGATTTCATTCTGACCTTTGGTTAGGAAAACACTCTTCTCATAGGCGTTAAGCCCAGGTGCTTGGTTTGAGGTTATATTGTTGTATAACACATCAAACATATTGTCCATCTCTTCTACTGACATATCTTATTAGTTTAAAGGGAGTGGGAAGAGCTTTCAACTCCTTCCCTTGACTCCATATATTATGATTGCAAAATTATTCTTCCTTAAGTTGTGCTTCCAAGAGATACTTGAGTTCCTGATGCTTGATAGAGGCAATATACTTAGCGGCATTGTTCAAGGTACTTTCCTCTCCCATTTCACAGAGTGGAGAACCATCCTTACGCAAGTAATAAGTATTATTCTTCATACCAATCAATCCTGCCTCTACTGCCCTCTTGATAAGAACCTTTGCTGGCAAGTATTCATCAGTAATAACCTTGTAGAACTTACGTGGGTCTGCCTGAATATACTCATTAACTTTACCTTGCAAGTAATCAAGCTTGATATTAGGACTTACAGGACGTTTTTCAAGAATCTCAATGATAGTCTTGAGGGTATCCTTGTTATCCCTAATAGCACCATACTCTGTGTAGCACTCCATGGTAACATCCATTCTACTAAGGTTCTTCTTGGTCTCATCACCCTCAGAGATAATGACAAACTGATAGGTTGCCTTTGGTCTCTCTTCAAGTTCCTCCATAGAAGGACATATCTGGTCTTTGTTAGCAAGCAGAATCTTATATTGGATATACTGCTCAGGAATACTAAGGTCAAAGTAGTTATCCTGCTTATGCAGTGTTACCCTACCAATACCATTAGGATTGCTATCATCCCAGAAGTTATTTACTTTATTGTAGATACTGAGGGCATTGATTTCCAAGCCCATTGCCTTCTCTAGGAAGGTCTTCTCACTATCCGTAAGAATGTTCTTGAACATTCCTGTCTTACTAAGTCTTGGAACTACAAAGCTTCTTGTAGCATTCTCTGACATACCTCCATAGAGAATATGTCCTTTTCTCTGAACCATTGCTGTAGGACTAGGTACAAACCTTACAATAATACGCTCATTCCTCAAGCAATTAATAGGCTCATTAGTTTCTTTCTGAGGAACATAAGCTCTCTCTACTACCTTATGCTCTGCTTTAGGCATAGGAATCTCCTGCTTTACTTCCTCCTGTGGTGTTACATCCAAGTCTACACCTTCCATGAGTGCATCAACTGGATTATCTTCTTTCTTTACTCTTGCCATTTTTTTAACTTCTCCTTTAATGTTTTACTTCTACCTTATTATATTATAAAAGCTAGTAGGAGGAAGCATGTCTTCCTCACTACTGCCTTTATATCTTTTAGCCTACCAATACAGCAGGAATCAAACTCATAGTCCTTGTAGGGTCAAGCACACAGATACCTGTGGTTGTCATCTTGTGGATGGTAGCAGAATCCTCATCATGTGATGCATTAGGATTACCCATAGCTCCCGTCCAAGGATTCCTCAATCCCCACTCATAACTTGTCATATCACCTTCCATGCCCTTGACAGCACACTTGAAGATGTTGGGCTGATCCATAGTACCAATGTCAAAGATGTCATACCTATAAGAGAAAGCTGGACCTCCACTCGGATGCTGTATCTTATTTCTTACAGGGTCGTCATAATAGGCATCCACTTCAACCTTTACCTTAACACCATTAGGAGCAAGGAACTCAACAAACTGGAAGCCTGCTGATAGTGCATTCTCATGCAAAGGTGAATTGGTCTTCTTTATCATATTAAGCTGGTCTGCATTAATCTGGAATGCTGTCCAACCACTTACAGTATCAAGTACTGCCTTATGGAACTGCAATGCACCACGCTCACCAGTCTTGATGATAAAAGTTCTATCCTTCATATCAAGCTTTGCTGCTGACAACTCATAGAGGGCATCCTCAATAAGCTTCAATGAGAAGGTATTGTAAGGCATTGTGTTGGATACCTCCATCTGCTGATACAAACCTGCTCCAAGCCTAATAGCCTCACCACTCTTACCAATGTTAAGATACTCACCATTGTTATTTCTGTTAGAGCGACCAAATGCAAGAATATTGTTCTTATATTCGCTCCACTGCTGCTCAAGCTGCCACTGTACCTCATGCATCCACATATTTACAGTGTCCTTGACATAGCGACCTTGTGTTTCTCTAGTTACAGGAATACCAAAAGCAACCTTCTTACCAAGCATTGAGCCAGGGACTTTATGCTGAATCCTAATAGTTGAGAACTCATTTCTCATTGAAATAGGACTTGCAAATCTTATCTAAATCTTTTAACTATAGGCTCTTTATCCTATAGACTATCTATTCTGATAGCATTTTGGAGTACATCTTCCTCCTGTACCATATTGTCTTTAGGAGGTGGACACTCTTGGAACAATTATACTGTCAGATAATTAACATGATACCTTTTGAAAAGGGAGTAAATGGTACATTTGTCAACTTCAAAGTGCTGTGCTATTTGTTTTACAGCTTTTCCATCATTAAACATTTTTATAGCTTCCAAGCACTTAGCTTCATTGAGCTTAAAATGTGTACCTTTTCCTTTTTTATCAATACCATGTAATGAAAGGATTTTTGTGAAGGTGTTGTAACTGCAATGGTGTTTTGCCAAAATTTCATTAATCTTTAACTTCCCATCTAAATACTCATCTATTAAGGCTTCTTGTGCTTCCTTATCTTCTAAGATATTGTATTTATTATGTATATCAACACCTTTTTTCTCAAGGTATTCTTTAAGACCTACAGAAGAACAGTCATACCTCTTTGCTAATTGCTTTAGAG
>CAVHSB010000142.1:0-4602 GCA_963638635.1 Flexilinea sp. | reverse complement strand
TCAATGCTCTTGTTTATCTTCATCGCTACAATGAGAATACTGTTAATGCTGTTCTTGGGTATTTAAGGCAATTCAAAGCAAAGCTCTCAACAGAGATTGCAGCTTTAGAGCGTGAGAATAATTCAAAGAATGCTAGAGTGCTTATTGAGTATAAGAAGATTGCAGCTGACTTAGATGACTATGAGCGTATTCTCTATCCAATTGCTGTTGAGAATATTTCTTTGGATCTTGATGATGGTGTAAAGGTTAACTACTTGAAATTAGGTAATGCTCTTAAGAAGATTCCTGGATTGGAGAAGAAAGAATGAATGATGCTTTAAATAAGAATCTGCATAATCTTTTGAATAAGAACAGAGTAGTGTTCTGGTATGATTCAAAGAAAGAGTTTGCAGAAGACTTTGAAGAATTCTCAGATGACAACGTCATAAAGGTTGAGCTTACTGGAGATAATGACTTCAGTGTAAAGTATGATATTTTGAAGCTTCATCCAGAGTCTAAGTTTCTTCTTTATGCACCTTTCGATGAGCCTTCATATGAAGATAATTGGCTTTTAGATATAGAGCTTTCAAATGATGTTTTCAGAACTGATATTTGCGCTATATATCTATCAGAGCTTAATCTTCCATCTTATTGCTTTGATATCATCAAAAAGCATGAAGCATTCTTTAAAGCTGAGAAGAGAAGAAATGATCTCGTTAGAATTCATGGATATAATTCATCATCTTATGATTTACTGAAGGCTATGGCTGCTGTTTGCGCAGGCCTTGATTGCTATAAGCTCAATGACCTTGTTATAGCTCTCATCAAGGAAGAGTTCTTAGAGAATAAGAAGAGAATATATGATGCTTTAGAGAGCTCATCGCTTCTTGATTTTGTTTGGCAGGAGATTAGTGAGAATTATCAATATGGTGGATCCTCTATTAGAGATTTCGCACTAACGCTATATGAGCGCTCTTTCAGCTATTCATTCTCATCAGAGGGATTAGCATCAAATGACTCTATGATTCTAATGGCTTCTTTGAAGAATAATCTTGATGAAGATGATTTGAAGGCTATTTCTGACTATGCTTTTGATCAGCTTGGAATGCAGTTGAAGCTTTCATCTTTGGATTGGAAGGCGCTTGTTTCTTTTGATGACTATAAGGATATTGATTGCTACATCATAGACCCAATTGCAGCTCTTGTTGAAAATGGTGCTATTACTTCTAAAGAGATACAGGATGTCATCTCAAAGAGAAAAGACTTCAAATGGTACTCTGATTATGATGCTCAATATAATGCACTTCTATATGGTGAGAAGGTAATAGAGTGCATCAAATCTTATAGCTATGATATCTCATCATATGTTGAGGGTATTCAGAACTATAAAGCAACCTGGTATAAAGCTGACTATTCATATAGGAAGTTTTCTGAAGCTATTCAAAGCTCTATGATGTCTGATTCCATCTATAAGATTAAAAAGCTTGTAGACAATAAGTACCTTAATTCCTTTTTAAGACCTCTTAATGAGAGCTGGTCAAAGTATGCAGAATCCTTCCTCAGAAGCGGATGGAAGAATACTGGGTATACTATTAAAGAGAGATTCTATCCTTCATATGTAAAGAAGATTCTTGATGACAGAAGAACTGCTGTTGTTATCATATCTGATGCATTAAGGTATGAAGTTGGCGAGGAGCTTGCTGCAGAGATCAATAAGGAAAACAGATATTCAGCTGTTGTGGATGCTGCTATATCGAGCGTGCCTAGCTATACGCAAGCTGGTATGGCATCTCTTCTTCCTTGCAATGTTCTTACTATTTCCCCTGATGGCGATGAGGTCTTCGTTGATGGAAGATCTAGCAAGGGATCTCAGAATAGAGAAGCTATTCTGAATTCTTATTCCTCCTCATACAGCGCAAAGGTTCTGGATATCAACGATGTTCTGAATAATATGGATACATCCGGGCTCAGAAACATAATCAGAGATAATAAGCTTGTATATATCTATCAGAATGTCATTGATGCAAGAGGCGAGAATGATTTGATTGCTGCTTGCTCTGATGCTATAGCACAATTAAAGAAGCTTGTTAAAAAGCTTGGATCTTCAAATGTCACTAATATGTTCATTACATCTGACCATGGCTTCTTATTCCAGAATCAGGATTTGAATGACTATGACTTTCTGTCAGAGGGAAGCATAAGGGGCGATAAGATTACAAAGAAGAATAGAAGATTCGTCCTTGGCTATGGGCTTCAGGAAACAGAGGGTACAGTAGTTACTGAGCTATCAAATATTGGCTATGGCAATGATGATGGACTCGAGGTTTCGTTCCCTAATTCCATTATCAGATTTAGATTAAGTGGTGCAGATACTCATTTTGTGCATGGTGGACTTTGCTTAGAAGAGATTGTTATTCCTGTGCTTACTGTCACTAAAGGAAGAAGTGAGGATATATCATTCGTAGAGCTTCAGATGCTTACAAAGCCAGATAAGATCACTACTGGATCTATATCGTTAAAGTTCTATCAATGTGACTATGTATCTGACAAGAACAGGGGCTTCAATGCTTATTTTGGTATCTATGCAGAGAATGGTGCTTTGATTTCCAATAGCGTTATGAAGAGTATTACTAGTGATTCTCTGGAGGTAAGAGATAGAGAGTTCTCTATTGATCTATCACTTAGCAGCCAATCGAACAAATACAGAAATCAGAATGTCTATATCATAGTCAAGCAGCAGCTTGATAATGACAGAACAAAGGATATCATAAAGCTTCCTGTGCTTCTAAAGAAGAACAATGCATTTGGTGAGCTTGATTTCTAGGAGATGCGATGACAGAGCTTGATAAGAAAGTAAATGAAATATATCCAGGTCTTGTAGTTAGAAAGGATCTTGTTAAAGAGGTTAGGGGCAATGCTATTGTTCCTTCTTATGTTCTTGAATATCTTCTAGGTCAATACTGCGCAACAGATGACCAGGAGACTGTAACAAGCGGTATTCAGACTGTTAAAGATATTTTGGCTGTTCACTATGTTCATAGAAGCGAAGCCAATAGAATAAGAGCTGAGATCAATGAGAAAGGGTCTAAGAAAGTAATAGATAAGATTGAGGTTTCCTTCAATGATAAGAAGGGATCTTATGAGGCTTCCTTCTCTAATCTAGGGCTTAGCAAGGTCCCAGTTGATGCTGATATCGTAAATAAGAACAAGAAGCTCCTTGTAAGTGGTATTTGGTGCATAGCATCTGTATCTTATTCTCCCGTTGATGATAAGAACGAATCACCATGGTGCATTGATACTCTAAAGCCTATTCAGCTTTCTAGCATCGATTTTGATAGCTATAGAGATGGTCGTAAGAGATTTTCAAAGAAGGAATGGATTGATTTATTGATTCACTCTATTGGTTTCAATCCTGATGTATTCTCTGATAGGACAAAGATGCTTCTATTGCTGCGTCTTATTCCTTTCTGTGAAAGAAACTATAATCTTGTTGAGCTTGGTCCAAAGGGTACAGGCAAGTCACATATCTACTCTGAGTTCTCACCTCATGGAATGCTCCTATCAGGAGGAGAGGTAACAGTTGCAAAGCTATTTGTAAACAATAGCAGTGGCAAGATAGGTCTCGTTGGTTATTGGGATGCTATTGCATTTGATGAGTTTGCTGGCAAAGAGAAGAAATCTGATAAAGGTCTTGTAGATATCATGAAGAACTATATGGCCAATAAGTCATTCTCAAGAGGAGTAGAGACTTTAGGCTCTGAAGCGTCTATGGTATTTGTCGGCAACACTACTCATAACGTTCCTTATATGCTGAAGCATAGCAATCTCTTTGATGACTTTCCTAAAGCCTATTATGACTCTGCATTCATCGATAGAATCCATTGCTATATCCCGGGCTGGGAATTTGAGAATATAAGAACTGAGATGTTCAGTACTTCTTATGGCTTTGTTATTGATTACCTTGCTGAGATGCTTCGCTATATGAGAGATTATGATTACTCCTCTTATTATAAAGAGTGGTTCAGCTTAAGTGATTCAATCTCTACTAGAGATAAAGACGGTATAAATAAGACTTTCTCAGGTCTTATGAAGCTTATATACCCAGATGAGAAGATTAGCAAGGAAGATGCAGAAGAACTTCTTATCTATGCTATTGAAGCAAGAGAGAGAGTAAAGGATCAGCTGCTTCGTATTGATAATACTTTTGCTGTTCCTGAATTCTCATTCTTAAATAAAGAGTCCGGTGAGAATAAGCTTGTTAAGACTGCAGAAGAGTCTCAATATCCAGAATTATATAGAAAGAAATGTAATGAAGAAGAGTCTGTAGAAGATTCTGGTGCAGCTGTTAGCGTCAAAGAAGCAGAAGCTTCTATTGCAGTTGACGCTCAGACGAAAGAAGAATGTCTTGGAGACTATCATTTATTAAGTCTAGATGGTGCTACAGGTATTTCTTATGATAGGCTCTTTGGAAGGTATTTGGATGGTGCTTCTAGGATAGATATACAGGATCCATATCTTTTGAGTAATTATCAGCTTAAGAATTTCTTTGAGTTTCTATGTGTTATTGCAAGACATAAGAAAGCTGAAGATGAAGTTGTGGTTAATCTTATTACGATCAAGGAC
>CAVHSB010000141.1:4024-4811 GCA_963638635.1 Flexilinea sp. | reverse complement strand
TTGAATAGTCTCTCTTTGTATTCTCTGTTTATGCCTGCCTCGTTTAGTCTCCTTCTCTATAAATATAATATCATAAGAAGGCTTTGAGGCTGGCAAGAGGATTTCAATCAAGCAATATATAGATAAACCATCATAAAGTGACAGAGCGTACCTGCCATTACAAATAGATGGAATGTCTCATGGCTCTTGAAGTACTTATGGCGCTCTATTGCCTTAAGCTTTGTTGCATAAAGAACTCCGCCGATAGTGTATATTATTCCACCAAGGAGCAACAGAGAAAATGCATTATGAGGAAGCACACTCTTAAGCGTCTTTATATACGGTACACAGGCCCAGCCCATAGCTATGTAGATAACAGATGAGAGCCACTTTGGACATGTAATCCAATACAGGCTGAAGATTACAGAGATAAGAGCTAGAGACCAGATGACAAAGAGAAGAAATTCTCCGCCTATTCCAGAAAGAGGACTGACACATAGTGGAGTATATGTTCCAGCTATCAAGACATTTATCATCATATGATCTATCTTTCTAAGTTTCTTGTTGGACTCTATCCCTAAATTAAAGGAGTGATAAGAGGTAGACGCTCCATATAGGAGAATCATAGAAAGAGAGAATATCGAAAGAGCTACTAAAACAGGCAATGATGCCCCATCTAGGCTACCTTTTATCATCAATAGTGGCCCCGCAAAAATAGCTGCGATAAATGCTATGAAATGTGTAAGCGCACTTACTTTATCTTTGACCTTGAATACTGGAACCATTATTGCTGCATCCCTCATGCTTT
>CAVHSB010000141.1:0-4014 GCA_963638635.1 Flexilinea sp. | reverse complement strand
GACCTATTTGTTGTTATAACAAAACTTGTTATAGGTTTTTAAAAAACCTATTAATAGTTAATAAGAATGCAGATATTATGTCAAGAGTTTTTTAAAAACTTATAGAAGGATTATAGAAACATGATTTTACAATTAGAAGAAGAATACCTAGAGGCCATAAAGGACTACACTCTCCCATCCTTTAACGAAATACCAGATGTTGGACTATACCTCAATCAAAGCGCTACATATATAAATAAAGCACTCTCTCCGCTCTTTGATCAAGCAATAACAGAATCAATGATCAGCAACTATGTAAAGAAGAAGCTCATTGATAACCCAATAAAGAAACAGTATTCAAGAGAGATGATTGCTTATCTCATGTTCATTGCCATATCAAAGAATGTTGCAAGCCTCGATGATCTCCAATTCCTCATCAGAAAGCAAAAGGGGAAATACAATGCACAGGAAGCCTATGAATACTTCAAAAAGTCCTTTGAGCTTATAGTCAAGGAGGTATTCGGCTTTGAAGAAGATATAGATAATAAGGAGAAGAAAAGCGTCGAGGAAGAGCTTCTCAAGAACATAATAGTGACAGTTGCTCATAAGCTCTATGTAGATATTGCCTTTGAGGTTCTCAAAAAAGAAGACTGCAATGAAAAGCAAGCCTGATACCATCTCATACTATCTTAAAAAGAACTATAAAGTACTAATCGCTGTTGCTATAAGCGGAATACTCTATGACATAGGCTTTCTATTCATACCTATCTATGAAGGAAGATTTGCTGAAGCACTATTAGAAATACACCAAAATGGAGCACCCTACTCCTTGATGCTCAATACAGTCTTAACCTATTTGCTGATTATAATGGTTGTGCAATCAAGCAGAGCTATCAAAAGACTTACAGTAAGAATACTTGGCAATAATATAAACAAAGAGATGAGGCTTATAGTTTTCTCAGGGCTTCTGACCTCAAAGAGAGAAGAGCTGTTGAAGGCTGGAGCCGGAGACGGAATAACAAAAGCCATATCTGATGTTGATAATGTTTCAGAAGGCATAAGAAAGGTTACAACTGAGATATTCGATACAGGAATATATCTAGGCTCATATGCAATACTGCTTCTTGTATATGATTGGAGGATATCTCTAATATTCCTTATCTTTCCTCCTCTATCCTATTGGATATCCAACATAATGAAGAGGAGGATAAACAAATGCGTTACAGAGAAAAGAGCATTGAAGGCCAAAATCAACGAAAGATCTATAGAGAGAATACATAATGCTACAACACTTAGAATAAACTCGGCAGAAGAGAATGCAGAAAAGCGCTTTGAGAGCCTATTAGCTGAGTATGAGAGAAAGAGCAGAAAGGCTGAGTCCATGATATCCGCACTTCCTCCACTCTATCAGATTGTATGTCTATTAGGACTTATCTTCGTGCTCTATTTCGGTGCTAGGAATGTGCTTGGATATGGCTGGAAGGCCTGGACAATAGCAACCTTCACAGCTTATATCTCTGCTGCGACAAGGCTTGCATCTAAGTCATCAAAGGCATCAAAGCTATTCAACTCAATTGAGAAGGCCAAGGTTTCATGGAGAGGAATCAGGGCGCTATTGAAGGATGTAGAATTTCCAAAAGAGACAGCAGCAGATGCTTCAGCTATAGCTATTGAGAATATGTCATTCTCATATAAGAGCTCTAAGCCATTATTCTCAAAGGTATCCTTCAATATGCATAAAGGCGAGACTATAGGAATAACAGGTTCTGTAGCATGTGGAAAGACTACGCTATCTAGACTGCTCATTGGCGAGCTTCAATACAGTGGCTCTATAAAGATAAACGGAATGGAAGTCAAGGATATGAAGGAGAGTGAGATCAACTCGCTTATTACATATCTAGGTCATAACCTAGAGCTATTCTCACTTAGTGCAGAAGAGAATATATTGCTTGGAAAGAATGGAGATGCAAATGAATACCTAAGGCTCTCTGCGCTCGATAAGGAGCTTGATAAGAATGACTACATAGGAGAAGGTGGCCAGATACTTTCAGGAGGTCAGAAGGAGAGAATTGCGCTGTCACGTGTATTTGCACACATCAAGAGCATCGTAGTTCTAGATGATCCATTTGCCGCACTTGATAAGAGTACAGAGCTTGCGGTCTTTGAGAATATCAAAGAGAAGTGCAAGGACTCCATTCTCATAATATCCTCACATCGCTTAGACCTATTTCCAATGATGGATAAGGTAATAGTCATTGAAGATGGGAAGATAGAAGAAGGACGACATGAAGAATTGATTGCCTCATCAGAGTATTACAAGGAGCTCTATATGCTTGCTGGAGGGAAGGTATGAATGTAAGCACCATAATCAAAGAGAATACAATGAAGCACAAGCTTCTATCTCTTTCTATCCTGATAATACTTCCATTGAGCGTACTTACATCTCTTTTGCCTCCGCTACTCCTAGGAAATGTAATAGATGCACTTGCAGATAACAAAAGCACCTCCATTTCACTTGCCCTGCTCTACTTTCTATCATTTGCTCTATCTCTGGCATTAGACTCTTTAAGAGAGCTTATGCTTGTGCGCTACTCTGAAGCCTTGATACATACTCTCAGGTCAGAGCTTCTCTTTAAGCTAGAAAGACTTCAGGTAAAGGATTTAGAGAGTGAGGATTCAGGATCGAGAACAGCGCTCCTAGAGGGGGACACAGAAAATGTAAACGCACTCTTTACCAGCGGTGTGCTCTCTATGGCATCCGATGCACTGAAGGTAATCGGAATTTTATTTGTAATAATGAAGAAGAGCCCCGCTCTGTTTGTCATTCTCATCTTCATTCTTCCTCTGATCTACATTTACTCAAGACATATTCAGAAGAAGATGAAGGAAAGCCAGCTAAGAAACAGACGTGAGATTGCTAAGGCCTCGGGCTTCATTCCTGAAGCTATTGAGAACCTGAGAACTATAAAGAATCTATTTGCAGAGCACTTCATCAAGGAAAGATATAGCAAATTCATAGATGAGAGCTATAGATGCATGGAGAAGAATAACTTCTATAACTCTGTATTCTCACCTTCAATAGGCGTTATTTCATCATTGCTTATCGCCTTTGTCATGAGTGCAGCAGGTTCAAGAAATCCAATGATCATCTCCCTGTTCTCTATAACGACAGGAGGCAGCGTAACTCTCATAAACTACATAACAAATATATTCTCTCCTATTGAGAGCATTGGAATGGAGATTCAGACTGTACAGGGTGCTATAGCAAGTGCAAATAGAATCAATACCTTCTTAGCACTTGATGACAGAATAATCCCAACAGAAGAGCCAAAGCAGATTGATGACACTGCAATCTCATTTAAGGATGTTGATTTCAGCTATATAGAGTCAAAGAAGGTACTTTCAAAGCTTTCCTTTGAGATAAAGAGAGGTGAGCATATAACATTCACAGGAAGAACAGGAGCTGGAAAAAGCACAATCTTCAAGCTTATTCTTGGAGAATATAAGCCACAGAGCGGAAGCGTTAAGGTATTCTCAACTGAAGCATCAGCTATCAAGGACAGCTTGAAAAGAGAGATATTTGGTATAGTAGAGCAGGACTTCAAGAGAATCGATGGCACTATATATGATGAGGTCGCACTATATGATGATGCTATTACAGAAGAAGATGCTCTATACGCACTAGAGCTTGTAGGGCTCAAGAGCACTGTAGATGCGCTAAAGGATGGCATTCATACAAAGTATACCCCTTCTCTATTCTCCCATGGCCAGATACAGCTTTTATCTATTGCGAGAGCTATAGCTAAAAAGCCGCCTATACTGCTGCTTGATGAGATTACAGCCGCACTAGATGCTGAGACAGAGAGAATGGTATTGACAGCTCTTGATAAGGCAAGCGAGGGAAGGACTGTGCTCTCAATTTCCCATCGAGTATATCTTACAAAGGGCACCAGAGAAATTTCTATAAGCTAGGACTCAAGGTAATTATAGAGATTATGAGGCAGAGGATAATCTATTGAGAATATTACATTGACG
>CAVHSB010000140.1:0-4848 GCA_963638635.1 Flexilinea sp. | reverse complement strand
AAATTACAGCATGCTTATCTTTGTTTAATCTTTTAACACGTTCTTTTTCGCATTGAATAGCTTTGGGTTGATGTTTCAGTAATTTACCAAAAGCATCTACACTCTTCTCATAGTCCACGAGATATCCATTGTTTTTCAAGATATCAATAACTATAAATCAAATTAGCATAACTGAAAGCACCTATCGGCTTACAGTTAAAATCATAAAGCCCAAAATGCTCTAGTCGATATTTATATCTTAAAATTGCAAATTTAGTGCAAAAATCAAGACTAAAATCTTTTAAATAGGCTTTTGATGCTCAAAATCAATAATTGATTCTGAGATAAATAATGCTGCCAAAGCTAACTCTGACAGCACTATGCATTATCTAGTTTTCAGAAGCAGGTGCTTCCTCGTCCTTTTTGAACATTATATCTCTGAGCTTTGTCTCAAGTTCTAGAGCGAATTCCTTATTCTCTCTTATATAATCAAGAGTCTTATCTCTCCCCTGACCTATCTTCTCTCCGTTATAGCTATACCATGCACCTGCCTTCTCAATAAGCTCGTACTTTATAGCAGCATCCAATAGAGAGCCCTCTTTAGATATTCCAGTGCCGAACATCAGATCCAGCTCACACTTCTTAAATGGAGGTGCTACCTTATTCTTAACAATCTTTACTCTTACTCTGTTACCAGTAAGCTCATCGTTGTTCTTTCCAATAGATTCTATTCTCCTTACATCCATTCTTACTGATGCATAGAACTTAAGCGCATTACCGCCTGTTGTAGTCTCAGGGTTTCCGAACATAACACCGATCTTCATTCTTATCTGGTTAATGAATATGATTGTTGTATTAGCCTTAGCAAGGATACCTGTAAGCTTTCTGAGAGCCTGTGACATCAATCTTGCCTGAAGTCCCATATGGCTATCGCCCATATCACCCTCAATTTCGGCCTGTGGTGTCAAAGCTGCAACAGAGTCAACTACAACAATGTCTATAGCTCCAGATCTTACAAGACGCTCTGTGATCTCTAAGGCCTGTTCACCGTTATCTGGCTGGCTTATCCAAAGATCATCGATATTTACGCCAAGATTCTTTGCATATGTAGGATCAAGCGCATGCTCTGCATCTATGAAAGCAGCAATTCCGCCCTTCTTCTGAGCCTCAGCTATAGCATGTAGCGCAAGCGTTGTCTTACCAGAAGATTCAGGTCCATAGATTTCAATGATTCTACCCTTTGGGTATCCACCGACGCCTAAGGCCTCATCAAGCAGCAGGGAGCCTGATGGAATAACATCAACATCAAGAACTTCCTTATTATCTCCCAGCTTCATGAGAGAGCCCTTTCCGAATTCCTTATCTATCTGAAGCCTAGCTGCTTCAAGCGCTTCTCGCTTTCCATTATTCATTTCTTCGTTTTTTGCCATAACAGAATCTCTCCTATTAATATATACGCAAAATCTTCAAATTCTGCTACTTTTTCGAATCTACAATGAAGGTAATAGGTCCATCATTAAGATATTCAATCTCCATATGGGCACCAAAAACACCACACTCTGTATGAATTCCCTTACTCTTTAGTATCTCTATAGCCTTCTCGTAGTACGCTCTAGCCTCTTCACCCTTCATTGCATTGTCAAAGGAAGGTCTGTTTCCTCTATGGACATTTGCACATAAGGTAAATTGGCTTATAAATAACATAGCCTGATTTACGTCTCTTAAAGAAAGATTCATCTTATAATTTTCATCCGTGAAAATCCTCAGATTGATGATCTTATCGATAAGAGGCTCAATGAGATCCTCTTTATCATCCTTCTCGACGCCGAAATACACTAATAAGCCAGAGTCTATAGAGCCTGTTACAGAGCCATCGACAGTGCATTTAGCATTCTTAACTCTCTGAACAACTGCCTTCATAATACTCTCTCTGCAATGTCATCAAGGAATGCCTTCTTATCATCTTCCTTAAAAAAGGCTGATCCTATTACTGCCATATCAGCACCAGCGTCATATACAGACTTCACTGTATCTAGCGAGATGCCGCCATCTGTGCTTATGAGATATTTATAGCCCTCGTCCTTACGTCTCTCATCAAGCTCCTTTATCTTCTTTACTGTCTCATAAATGAAGCTCTGACCGCCAAAGCCTGGATTGACTGTCATGACAAGCACATAGTCTACATAGTCAAGTATTGCTTCAATTGCAGATACAGAGGTTCCGGGGTTTATAGCAACACCACACTCAATATCTGCATCCTTTATCATAGTTAAAGCTCTGAAGAGATGCTGAGTTGCCTCTGCATGTATTGTTATGATATCTGAGCCAGCATCTATGAAGGCTGGAATAAGATTCTCAGGCCTTTCAATCATTAGGTGAGTATCGAATATAAGATCGCTTGAGGCTCTTAAATCCTTTATGAATTTAGGACCGAATGTGATATTGGGAACAAAGCTTCCATCCATTACATCAAGGTGCACATAGTCAGCTCCTGCGTTTGATATATCAAATAGATCATCTGCCGCATGTGAGAAATCTCCAGCAAGAATAGATGGAGATATTAATAATTGTTTATCCTGCATAGGTGCGATTATAATATAAATAATGAGTTGGAAAAATATTGAATCTTTCCAATTTTCATATTTTATGTTATCTTAAACTAAAGTTTATTTATTAAGTCCCGAGCAGATAGCAATTCTGCCCGGTTTTGTTTTTATCTTTGAGTTTGTCTTTTGGAGGATATATATGATTGATATCAAAGAGCTTATTAATGAAGAGAAGAGCCTTGGAAAGAATCCACTGGTCTCTTTCAAGACTTCTGTGTTTGCTTCAATTGATAAGGAATTAGATAAATTAGATGATGGCAAGAAGCTGGAATTAAGAGATAATGCCATTGCCGCATTAGAGAGCAATGAGAATGGTAATTCTATTGTAATGAATTACATAGCTGGTAAAATAAAGCTGATGATGAGTCATCATGAGTCAAATGTAAGACTCAATAATCTTGCTCTTGATCTCTATAGCAACAGAAACTGGGACGCAGCTAAATACGTAGCTGAGACTGTTCTATCTGTAAGCGAGTCAGCTAAGGCACTCAGAATTCTTGCAGATGTTGCCCAGGAGAGTGGCGAAGAGGATAAGAAGTGGGACTATCTGGAGCGCTATGTCAAAGCAGATAGCCTAGATAGAGATGTTGTTATAAAGGTAGCTGATCACTATGAGTCTCTTGGAGACAAGAAGATGAGCATGTACTTCTATCAAAGAGCACTTCTCAGACTTGAAAAGAGCGATGAGTATGATAAGCTTGATTCAACATTCTCCAAGCTTTTAGCAAATGGAAGGACTGAATATCCATTCTACTCTTCCTTCCTATCAAGAATACAGGATAGGAATAAGGAATTTGCCATAACTCTTTATAAGAAGCTTCTATCCTATCTTCTCACACTTAAAGAAGAGCAGCTGAAGGCTGAAAAGCCTACAGAGCTTAAGGCTACTCTTGATAACACAATAGAGACTGCGAGAAACATTCTTACTCTGAATAGCTCAGATAATGATGCTAAGAAGATTGTAGCTGATGTATTTAAGGAGAAGTATGGCGCTATGGCACGCTACGCAGAGTGCAGCAGGAAGCACAATGTAATGAATGCGGCCAATCCTGTTAAAGCCATTGATGACTTTGTAAAGGATATTGCTTACTCAAAGAATACCTTTGTGCTGCAGAAGGCTATGAGAAGAGTTGGCAAGATTGAGGATGTAAAGAACTCTATGGTAAGCGTAAGATACAGTGCAACAGATGTTCAGACAGTATCTCTTGAGTCTGCCTACAGCATTCTAACACCACTTACAAACCAGAATATAAAGGCTATAAAGAAGGGAGTTCCAGCTCTGAAAATCAAAGCTAAGATACTTGCACCCGGTGGCATTGAGTGGCTTACGAAGACCTTGCTCTACTCTTCTGCTGACTCAATTTCTACTCTTAAGGATATGAAGGATGAGGTTGTTCCATCTATTCTTGATCTAAATGAGTGGAAGAGCGTTTCAGAGAAGATCAAGGAAGAGGTAAAGGAAAATCCTTATATAAGAATCATTCCAGGCTCTACAGATAGCTTCCAGCTTACTGCTTACCCATCAACTAGAGAAGAGAAGCAGCTCTATATCTTCAGATCCTCAAGAACATTCTATGAGAAGGTTGAGGCTATCTTAGAGGCACTTGATGTAAAGGATATCGAGAGAAACAGCGATGCCTTTTTGGAGATGGTAAACTACTTCAAGGCCATAGCCGCTGATAAGACCAGATCCTATGATGAGCAGATTACATCTATTCTTACTCTCGATTACGTTGCAGAAAAAGGTGTTCCTGTTGAGGCTGAGGTAGATTTCTATGATGTTTATAAGAATCTCAATGACTTTGAAAAGAAGGATGTATTTGCAAAGATAGACAATACTACCATCAAGAAGGAATTCATCGATAAGATTGCAGAGTGCGACAAGAACGCTGTAGATATTCTCATTGCCCTATTCCCTAAATATGTCTTCAAGTATATTCCTAATAAAATCTATAGGCTTGATAAGAAGAAGTACTATCTATTTATCACTAGATCGATAGACAACTTCAGAGAATCTATTGCTGCATTCATCTACTTCGCTATTGAGAATAAGCTTACAGATAAAGAGCTCAAGGAAGCACATCTCAACAAAGAGAGAGTATTCAGAACTGAGCTTATGGCCCTATCCTATCTTGCATCAACTACAGATAGCGTAGAGAACAGAAAGTACAGAAAGCTTCTAGAGAAGGACCTGATTGACAGCAAGGCTATCGATAGCTTCCTTTTGAAGGCAACAAGAGAAGAGATTGATGATTTCAAAAGC
>CAVHSB010000139.1:0-4854 GCA_963638635.1 Flexilinea sp. | reverse complement strand
AATATTTTCGTTTCCATTTTTCAAAGATTACAAGCTGACTACTTTTTTCAAGCACATCTCAGATATAATCACACTTGGCTTCTCGCTCTCTAGAGCCCGTTATATCCCCATTTCTTCGTATAGAGCATTCTATTCAGATATCCCGAGCGTTCCATACAAGGAGCCTAGCTCTTGGTTCAAAAAAAAGAGTATCTACCCATTTGAAGATAGATACTCATTATCGATGCATATTGATATCAGAATGAGAACATCAAGGATGCATATGGCTGGATTTCAATACCAGTGATGTCTAGGTCAGTAATAGAGCTAGTCCATGATGACTTCTTCTCAATGTATGTGAAGAATGTATATTGAGCATCAATGCCAACACGTATACCAAATGAATTAGCATTATCTAGGAAGGTATAGAAATCAAGTCCAGCTAATACCTGTGTCTCGGCCTTTGAAACCTTAGTCTCATCTGCAATTACCCAGCCTGGAGCATAGTATGGTGAGTAATAGTTCCAATAGCTATACTGACCAGTATAATTCTCACCAATACCGACTCTGAGCTCTAGTCCTAGGTTTGATGAGAGTGGAATTCTTCCAAGAAGACCAATCTTGCAGAATACAGGGAAATCCAAGTAAGACCAAGAAATCGTAGTACCTTCATAAGATCCCTTTACTGGAATTGTTACACCAACTGTACCAAAGAAACCAATATAATCATTGATATAATAATCAAGATCAGATGCAACAGAGACATTATATGTCTTTGTAACGCCACCTGAGCTATTCTTAAGCTGTCTGTAGTCTCCGCCTACTCTGAGCGTGCTAATAGAATCAGGAAGCTTTGCCCTGCCTACGTTACCACCTTCATTGTTGTAGGTTACAGCAAAGAGAGAGGTTGAAACCAAAAGGATAACTAAAGCTGATATAATCTTTTTCATAGATAAGCTCTCCTATTTGGTGCAAATTTTAGCACATGGAAAAGCAAAGGGCGAGTATCTGGATTATCAATTCAATAATTTTTTTGCTTCTTCCTTAAGTCTATCTATCTCACTTAGCAGGAATGCTTTGTTCTTTGGAGAGTAGATAATAACCTTCTCTCTTAGCCTCATAACATCCTTGAGCATGGATTGAAGAGGCATGATTTTATCAACAGTCATAACCTTAGGGTCATACTCTATGAGGATGCTTCCTGTCTGAGGGTTATATGTGAAGGAGCCTTCAAAGCCAAGCTCCTTCATTGCAGACATAGCCTTGTTTGCTATATCTGCATCCTTCAATATTGAGCATCTAAGTCTTACATGACCTGGGAAAAAACTTCTTACTATGCCCATAGCTACCTCAAGTGTGGTCTAGTTGCCATAAATGAGAAGTAGATAGTTGATACATTATGAAGCAGTGCAGAGGAAGATGGAGGAATTATTCCCATAAGTCCTAAGACTATGAGAGCTGAGTTGAATACAACAATCTCCTTATTCTCTCTATCAATCCTCTTAATAAGTCCTTCTCCGAGTTTTCTAGTCTCAACCAAGCTATATAGGCCATCGCCAGATGATAGTACGATATCTGCAGTATCCTCTGCTATAGCTGCACTATCGCCCATTGCTATACCTACATCAGATGCAGATAGAGCAGGTGCATCATTGATTCCATCTCCTATCATTATGACCTTATGACCATTCTCCTTGTACTCTCTGACAAGTCTGAGCTTATCCTCTGGCAGTGCCTTAGAAAGATAGTTATCTATTCCAGCTGCCTTAGCAATTGTTCTTGCAGCGCCCTCCTCATCACCAGTAATCATAGTAAAGGATGTAATTCCAGATGCTCTTAAAGCTTCAAGAGAGCTCTTAGCTTCAGGTCTGATCGGATCATTGATTGCAAATACACCTATAAGCTTATTGCTTTTAGCAAGATAAAGAAGGGATTCTCCATTCTTAATCGAATCCTCCTGTACTCTCTTCAGCCCCTCTGGCGCTTCAATCTTCTCATCCGTGAATATGAAGTGGCTGCTTCCAATAAGAACACGCTCACCATCTATGAAGCTAGATATGCCATGCGCAACTATATATTCAACCTTAGCATGATCCTCTGGATGCTCTACTCCTCTGTCCTCAGCAGCCTTTACGATAGCTCTGGCAATTGGATGTGCATAGTGCTCTTCAAGACATGCTGCATACTTCAATAGCTCATCCTCACTATAGTCTGAGAAGCTGATTATAGCCTTCAAATGTGGAGCTGCATTAGTAAGAGTGCCTGTCTTATCCATAACTAGAGCATCTGCCTTAGCTGCATCCTCTAGATACTTACCACCCTTTACAGCGATTCCATGCTCCGCAGCCTCCTTCATTGCAGAAAGCACTGCAACTGGAGATATAAGCTTCATGGCACAGGAGTAATCAACCATCAAGGTAGATATTACCTTTGTAAGGTTTCTCGTGATTATCGCAGTAAGCCCCGTCAATAAGAAGTTGTACTTTACAAGCCTATCTGCAAGAAGCTCGCTTCTTACTTCAGATGAAACCTTCAGATTCTGATTATTCTCAATCTGCGATAGTATTGCATTGACCTTACTATCTTTAGCTACAGATCTTGTCCTGATGAATATCTCACCCTCTTCAACGATGGTTCCAGCAAATACAGTGCTTCCAGCTCTCTTCTCAACCGCTAGAGGCTCACCAGTAATAGATGCCTGATTAACTAGAGCCTCTCCTCTTATGATATCGCCATCACATGGAATCATCGCACCATTACGTGCAATTACGATATCATCCTTCTTGAGCATTGCAAGAGGAATAGTCTTCTCTTCATCCTCACTTACATATAGCTGTACAGGATCCTTATCGCTGAACATAGCCTTAGCGAGATCCTGGAAGCTCTTACGCTTAGTGTAATCCTCTACAGTCTCTCCGATATTCAATAGGAAGTTGATGTTATCTGCAGTAGCAACATCACCAGAATATAGCGATATGCATATAGCAGCTGCATCAAGAACTCTTGTGTCTGATACATTACCGCTCAATAGAGTCTTGACGCCGGATATTATTCTAGGAGATAGATTCTTGACTCTTAATACCATTCTTACAGGAAGAGGGAGAAGCCTCTTTGCAAAGAAGCCTAGAGTCATATAGCCTAACTCTTCAATAAGGCTTATTTCCTTAACTGGCTCTGTTACAGCCTCAAGCATCTCTTCATTATCTAAATAGCGATAATCCAGAACTGAGAAAAATGCCTTTACTTCCTTTTCTGTTAGAACGGATGGATTATATTTAACAAGGAATGAGCCTACTGTAATATTCAAAGCAACAGACTCAATGCCATCCTGTACATTGACCAGGCTTTGGGCTAGTGCAGCCTGCCTTGGAGTAAGCTCATGAAAATCATACCCTAGGCGGATACGCCCGGGTATTGAATGCTTAACTATGAATTTCATAATTTAGTTTTCTTCTGCAACAGTCTCTGCAGCTGCATTGCCATTGTTGTAATTAGCCTCAGCTACGATGTCTTCTGCATCTTCCTTGATTGACTGAGCAAATGCTGATGCATCATTCTTTAGCTGCATACCTGCACCTACAATCTTAGCACAGCCCTTCTTGAATGCTGGTGTCTTAACGATTGTGATTGCAGCAGCACCTACTAAAGCTCCTACTAAAAATGTAACTCCCTTACTCATTGCCATGTTTAACTCCTTTATCTAAAAGATCAGATAATCATTTATGATTTAATTATATGCCCTTTTTTTGTCAATCATATACTCAAAGATAGTATCTGACTTTTTCTTCAAGCCTCTTGCGCTTTGGAGCCTCTGGCGACTCTGCAGGGTATCCCAAAGAGATGATAGCAGTAACATATTGGTTCTCTGAAAGCTCTATAAAGGATGAAATCCTATCCTCATCATAGATTCCCATAATGCACGAGCCTATACCCTCATTCCATAGTGAAAGGCATAGCGCTTCTGCTGCAAGGCCTGCATCAAACATCTCCCATCTATCCCCCTTCTTGGTAGTGTAGCTTCCGTCTCTTTCGTATCCGCATCTATATTTATTGCTAGTCATAATTATAACAGCAGCAGCTGTAGATACGGTTCTAGCATTATATTCAGGAAGCAGCTCCATTAATGCATCCTTCTTTTCTTTGTTAGCAATCACTATATAGTTTACGGTCTGACTATTCTTCCAGGAAGGTGCTAGCTGCGCAGCCTCTATAGCCTTGTTTATTGAAGCAATGCTTACTCTCTTATTCTCATACACACGAATGCTTCGTCTTGTCCTTATATTCTCAATTGCTTCCATTTTTTATTCTCCTATACAAGCCTTATTCTAGGCTTTTAAGCCTATCATAGAAATGTAAAATATGATGAAAACTACTTTATGCAATATAAAGAACCCTCTTGAAAACTATCGTGATATTGATGGCTTTAAAATCTATGCATACGACATGAGGCTTTTTTGCACCAAAAAGGCTTTTGTGGCTATGACATTCTTTAATATAGCTGAAGAGCTCAACGACTTCTTCAAGTGTGGTATTAAAGAACTAAGTAAATGTACGGCTTTCCATCAATGGTTACCATACATACTATTGGAAGGCAGAGCGTGGTTCATAGATTGCTTTTATAATACAGCGCGATGGAAGGATTATTCCAATTGAGATCTCCAGGAAAGAACCTGAAGGTTTATATGGATAACTACAAGACAGACTATGCCATCGAGCAAGTTCTGAATAATTGACGTTTTCTTGTTCTTTTTTCATTAGCTTCATCCTCTCTGAAATATCTTCTCTCATGGTTCCTCCTTGTTGGAGTTTGCCTTGGTTAGATTAGAGACCTGAAACCTATATTTTTATTGTGCCATGTACATTGTGCTACAATAG
>CAVHSB010000138.1:0-4864 GCA_963638635.1 Flexilinea sp. | reverse complement strand
ATATGGACTACAGCATATGTCTCTAATAGTACAGCCTACTTCCCAGCTTGGATGGCTTGCAGGAATGCAGATATTGGAAACCATCAAAAATGATCAAACCAAGAACGAAAACAATTCAGTCATTCTGCAATCTACTTTTGTTCCAAAGAAAACAAATGGTGCAAACAGCAGCAAATGAAGTCTAGACTACTACTCCTGCCCCACTCAGCTTTCCATTTGCTACATTAATCTGTACTGGTATTGAGTCCTTTAAGCTTTCAACATGCGATATTATCCCAATAGTCTTGCCATTCTCTCTTATTTTGAGAAGAGCTTCTGTTGCCTTATCAAGGTACCTAGGATCGAGAGTTCCAAAGCCTTCATCAAGAAATAGAGACTCAATATAGAGCTGGCCTGAGTTCATGCTGCTGAGTCCTAGTGCTAAGGCAAGGCTCGTTATAAAGCTCTCACCGCCAGACAGGCCTCTTACAGATCTTACCTCTCCGCCGTCCTCTAGATCTATTACAGAGAATTCCAGCTTATCCTCTGCTTTAAGCACATAACGATCAGAGAATCTCTTGAGCTCTGCATTTGCAGCCTTAATAAGCTCCTTGAATGTAAATGACTGTGCATAGCGCTTGAATTTATCGCCAGAGCCGCTACCAATAAGATCATTGAGCTCTCCCCATTTTGAAAGCTCTAGTGCTTGTTCATCAACCTCCAATTGTACAGCACTAATAGTAGCTCTATTCTCTTCATCCGCTTTAAGTTTTTGACTTTCAGAGCCAATAGCCTTATCTATCTTTTGGATGTTCAAGGCTATATTCTCACTCAAAGCACTTAGATTAGCTTCACTATTGAAATATTCGTTATACTCTACAAGATCAATGTCGATATTACTATCACAGAGAGTAAGAGCTTCCTTATTTGTCTTAAGCTCAGCATTTACTTCTGAATATGAACTCTTTGCTGAATCTCTTTTATCCTGCAAATTCTTAAGCTCTTTATTTAGCCTATCTCTTTCTCTTTCAATGTCCCCAATAAAGAATGCATCTCTTTCAGCTTTAGCTGCTGCAATACCTGATTTTACAGCATTCAGCTTTATAGAAAGATTGTCTATTGCTTCATTTCTCTCCTTTAGATTGCTCTTAAGAGAATCGCTTTTAGCTGATTGCTCTGAGAGTGTTAGCTTAAGCTCAGCCTCCTTTATCTTATGTTTTTCATATAGCCTGCTTCTCTCTTTCAGCCTATCTATTTTGGTCTCTCCAAATTTCTCTAAGGCTTCTTTAAGCTTTGATGTGTATTGTTCCTTTTCTTTTAGAAGATCTTCTCTCTCATTTATTGCTTTGGTAAGCACATCCTCAATGTTCTTAAGATCATTCTGCGCTAAAGAAAGCTCATTTGCTAAATTACTCAAAGCAAGCTTTTTATCTGTAAGAGCTTTCTCTTCTTTCTCTATAAAGCTTTTATGCTCGTTATATAGCCTAAGAGCTCTAGTTAGCTCATTAAATCTTTCTCCAAGCTTGGATTGTCTTAGCCTCTCATCCCTTATAACCTCTTCTGATACAAAGGGATGCTCCTTAGATCCACATAAAGGACATGGAGCCTTAGGTAATAGCTTAAGTCTTTGTTCTTCATAGGATTCCATAGCAGTTCCAAAGCTCATTTCAGCATTGAGGCTGCTTATATTCTCCTGTATCTCATCTGTGCTTTTTCCAGAGAGTATTTCACCAAGCTGAGCATTAGCCTTTTCAAGCTTTAAGAGAGCATCTTCAATTGCTTTATTTGCATCAGCTAAATCAGCATTCTTTTTTTCAACGCTTGAAGAAAGCTTATTCTTTGCCTTCATTGAAGCTGCTAGAGCTACATCATTTGAGGCAATCTTATTATTGACTCTATTTAGTGCTTCATCGAGAATCTCTGCTTCCTTCAAGGCTATATCGATATCTTCATCCCCCTTATGCTCTTCAATATAGGCAGCACTTTCGCTCAAACTTGCTGTAGCTTCCCTGATGTTAGCATCAATTGAGACAATCTTCCTTTTAAGGCTATCGAAATCTGTAATTGACGACTTATATTGTGCTTCTGTCTCCTTAAGCTTCTCATTGAGATTTCTTATCCCAACATCAAGCTTATAGGCTTCATTGAGATTTTTCTCTTCATAAGCCTTATTCGCTTTGAAGAGGACTAAAGCCTCTTCATTCATTTTAAGAGATTCGTTCTTTATAGCTAAATCCGATTCAAGAGCCTTTATATTAGCCTCTATCTTAGCTTTCTCTTCGATATGCCTTCTATAGCTAGCTGCCAGAGAGATTTTATCATTTTCAAGCTTCAAGGAGCCTCTCTCTGCATTGAGCTTTTCAATATTGGAATTGATTGCATCAAGCTCTTCCTTGCTTAATGTCCTTATACCTTCTATTTTAGCCTTGAGACGCTCCAATTCACTCTTTTTCTCTGAGAAGAGCATATATACTCTTCTTGAGATCTCGCTATAGTGCTCAGTGCCTGTAATCTTCTCAAGTATCTGGGACTTATCTGTCTCATTTGCTTTGAGAAATGATGCGAAGTTGCCTTGAGCTAGTATCAGGGTACGGGAGAATCTCTCAAAATCCAAGCCTGTAACTTCCTTTACTTTGTTTTCCCACTCTGACTTTGTCCTACTCAGAGTGTTCTCTCCCTCACAAAGCTTCACATCCAGGGCCTGCAGCTTACCATCCTTCTTCTTATTTGCTCTCTTCTGATACCATTGTGATTTATATATTTTACCATTTTGAGAGAATATGACTGTGCTTTGGCAATAGCCAGTGCCTTTAGTCATTACAGGGTTCTCAGAGGCTGTAATACTTGAGAACCTTGGAGTCTTACCATATAAACCAAGTGAAATGGCATCTAATATAGTAGACTTTCCAGAGCCAGTATCTCCAGTAATGAGAAAGATGCCAGCTGAGGCTATTTCACTATCATTGAAATCTATCTTATGCCTGCCCTTCATATTGTTTATATTCTCAAACTCAACAGATAGAATCTTCACCGGCATCCTCCTTCATTGATTTAAGTACGATATCAAAGAGCTTCAATAGCTCCCTTTGCTTATCATCAGCTATCTGATTCTCTCTCATCAGCTCCTTAAACACATCCTCTTCACTCATTACAGCTAGCGGTCTTATAGCATCCTCTCTCTTTTCTATCTCATCTCTGATTGAAAGGTCCTTGATGCTGATCACCTTCAGCTCACTATCAGCTGTGATAGATGCGATATCTTCCTTAAGAGCTCCTGAGTATGAATACTCAGTCATCTCTACAGATACCCATCCTGACTCCTTCTTCGCCTTAAGCTCCTTCAGTGCTGCTAAGAGCTCTTCTCTGTTGCCGTTTATTCTGAATAGCTTTCTGAAAACAGGAACCTCAGCTAATTCAATCTCTGTGTCTTTGTCTTTATTTATCTCAGCTATTACAACGCTCTTTTTATATCCAGACTCACCAAAAGACATAGCAATAGGAGAGCCTGAGTATCTTATATTGCCCTTCTCATTCAATGCTTGAGGCTTATGAATATGACCAAGTGCAGTGTATGAAATACCACTTGGGAATATGGATGCATCAACTACGCCAAGGCCACCTACATATAGATCTGCTTTCTTATCGTCTGCAATTGCATTAGCTACAAACAGATGACCAGCTGCAATTATCGGAAGATCATAGCCTTTAGCTTTTTCATAGAGACCTTCATATAGATTCTTTATAGCTAGCCTGAATTTATCATCAGATGCTTCTTTAGACTCATCTATACTACACTTTCTAAGCTCCTGATCACGAGGAAATGGAACTGGAAGCACAACTGCCCTTCCATCCAGCACCAAGGGCTCTAGATTCAAAGAAGATGTATAAACATGAACGTTAAGACACTCAAGTATCTCTTTTGTGGTATCAAGCTTGGATGGAGAGTCATGGTTGCCAGCAATGACTATAACATCCCTGCATCCAGTCCTTGATAAAGAGGATAGGAAGCCGTAATAAAGCTTTTCAGCTTCATTAGATGGCGATACTGTGTCGTATATATCCCCTGCTATGATAAGAGTATCTATTCTCTTCTCATCAATCAAATCAAGAAGATATGCAAAGAAGGACTTCATCTCTTCTGTCCTAGACTCATCATTAAGTGTTATTCCCAAATGCCAATCAGATGTATGAAGTAATCTCATATGCTATAGATTAGCCTCAGTTTGATTAATTTGAAAATACAATCAGAAATCCATTGAGTCTGGGCTTAGCAGAAAATCATACACATTCATTATGAGAATTCCATCTTCATTATAGAATGGTGTCGGAGTATCTGATGTGATTATTATCTTCTTGAATGAATCTCTTATCTTTATCAAAGGCCTGAATTCACTTTCCGTCTTCTTCTGATCTGAAAGAACATAAGCCGATTGTATGTAATATCGCTTTGATCCTTTATTGCATACAAAGTCTACTTCCAGATGTTTCTTAGTGATTTTTTCATTATCCCTTTCATAATCTACCAAATTACCTACATCAACGTTATAGCCTCTTATTCTGAGCTCATTGTAGATTATATTCTCCATCGAATGAGTTACCTCCAATTGTCTGAAGTTGATTCTGGCATTTCTAAGTCCAAGGTCTGTGAAATAGTACTTGAAGGGTGTCCCTATATACTTGCGTCCTTTGATATCATATCGTCTCGCTTTCTCTATCATGAATGCATCCTCAAAGCAATCAAGATACTTCGTTATTGTTGTAGAGGTTATCTTCGAGTTATTTACGCTCTTGAAAGTATTATGAAGCTTATTTGCATTAGTCAAAGATCCAATCCCTGAGGATAGAATATCAAGGAGTGTATCTAGTTCTTCTATGTTCTTTATAT
>CAVHSB010000137.1:2049-4881 GCA_963638635.1 Flexilinea sp. | reverse complement strand
GCTTCAAAAGATGCAAAACTAGAAATATATACTTTATATGCTAAAAAAGGAAATGCCTATTCTGCAAGAAATTTAGGATACTATTATACTATTGATATACCTTTGCTCAGAAGAAAGCAGAATCTTGAAAAATCTACATATTATTACTTACAAGCTGCAAAAATGGGTGATGCCTACTCTCAGGCCATAACAGGCCAAAATTATAAATATGGTATAGGAGTAAAGCAAGACTTTAATAAAGCTCTATATTGGATACAATTAGGAGCTAAAAATGGTAATGATGTTGCTCGTTATATCTTAGGAAATTTATACCTTAATGGACTTGCCTTCTATACGGTACATGGGACTTCTAACTGCTGGTATGAAGGAGACGGAGTTTTTAGAACCTTGACAGAAGAAAGTTCTGCTATAGGGCAGTATTTACAGGAATGTTTAAATTCTCCAGATACAACCTATCTCAAACCAGATTTAGTAAAAGCAAAATACTACTGGACACTTGCAGCAAAACAAGGAAATCAAGCTGCTAAGGATGCATTAGAAAAAGTATATGAATAAAAAATAAGGGAAGAGTATTCACTACTCCTCCCTTTGCTTTGCTTTTTAGTGTTAAGACTACAGTAGCTTTCTACACTTTAAATCATTCAGTAGTGCTTCTTTCATTGCTGCATCATCTAGTAGTTCATTGTATCCTGAGTCATCCGCAACCCATCCACTTTCTTGTAAGTAACTCTGTACTTCATCAGTTAAATTTTCCCATGAAGGAAGCATACCTTCAGTCTCAACTGATCTTATAGGAGGAGCTGTAGGTGCTGGTGCTATAGCACCCCTATTAGCATCTTCATTGATAAGATCATAATCTAAAGCTGATGTTTTCCTAGTAGGAGTCAACACCTCTGCATTACTTGGAGCAACAGGTTGCTGCTCATTAGTTGAATCTACTTGGCTCGCTAAGGAAGCTGCAATATCTTGATCTTCACTACTAAGGTTGCTCCAACTAATATTAAAGTGAGTATACCCTGGCTGGAACTGACCATTCGCCTGGCATGACATCAGTGTAAAATTATCAGGATGGTCAATAATAAGATCTTCCTTAACACCTCCTTTTTCTATTTGAAGTTGTCCTTCATTAGGCTGTCCCTTAGCAACTACAGAGTAAGTGCCTCCAAAGGGATTCAATCCTCTACCATTACCCTTTGGTGCAGGATAGCCTACATTAATAGGGATAATTCTAAGATTCTCAGGTTTGACATCAAAGCCAGGATAACTCTGCTTAAGAAGGTCTGCATACAGGGAAACCTGTCTTGACCATTTAGCTTTGTTCCTTTGCAGCTTCTCTTCCTTATTGTGCATAAGATTGCGGGAAGTCTTCATATCAAAGATGTAGAAGTTACCCTTATCATCATACCCCAACAAGTCAAGTGTTCCTGCAACATTCACCTCATGTGAATTGCCATTTTCATCAGTAACAGTTATCTTACCATGAGCCATTACATCTCTAGATACTATCTTAATACCCTTACTCTCTAAGTCATGTTTAAAGGCATTGAGGTCACTCTTGAAACTAAAGAGTACTGCATCAGAAATGTTGGGATAATGCTCCTTAAGCTCTCCTGCAAAGAAATCTCGGGTAATAATATCCGCAGTGTTGCCTAGAGCAGTAGAAGGTACTCCCCAAGGGCCATACTTAGTTTTCTTATGCTCAGTTCTTAACTCAGCAATAGCTCTCTGTACCTCTTCCTTTGATTTACCAGTGGATTTACCAGTGGACTTACTTATCAGGCCTACAGCATCTGAAATCAGAGACTTCTGTAAAGCAGGATCATTGGATTCCTCCATGCCAGCAGCAGTATTAATAGCAGTAGCCACATTATTAGCCATGCTCTCTATCCCTAACTTTTCCTTAATCTCTTGAGCACTTGGGAACCACTGAGTGGTACTCTCATCAGCACCTATTACAGTGGTAACACGAAGGTACTTGACTCTCTGCCCTGTCTCTTTATCAGTGATATAGTAGTGAGATTCGTCTTCAGACAGGATAAACTTATTAGTATCAGCAACTATCTGATTGACCACTTTCTCTGCTCTTTTCTCTGCTTCTGTTTTTTGAGGAGTCTGGGGTTTATTAACAGGGTCACTAAGGACAGCCCCACTGGCACTCTCTACTGTAGCACCAGTTTTTGTTTCTACGGCACCTTGAACTTGTGGAGTGTTGTTTATGGGGGCTGAAGGCTGGGCATTATTAGAATTTGTCACCTTTGCCTCAGGATATACAATCCTACCATCTGTAGCTACAGGTGCCCTCAGTATCAGTCCATCAACATTGTACACCAATGAAGACCCCCATAGTTCCAGCACTCCATCATCAACTAAGTCTGCAAGACGCTCCCTTGCTTTATTAGACTGTGCTGTGCCAGGAGTAGCAAGAGCTGTAACATCATTCTTTGCATTTTGCCAAGTAGCACTACCTTTAAGTACACCTGTAGTACATTCTTTCAGCAGATTCTGTAACATCTGTTTAGCATTATCAATATTTTCCTGATTAGCCATGCCAGACTTAGGAGAGGCAGTTATTTGTCCTAATGGAACATAAGAAGTATCCTCTTCATTAACCAAGAAGATATTATATACACTCCTGGAATTGTTCATATCCCCCAAAACACTTGCCTCTCTATCTGCTACTACCTTGATAGAGTAACCACTTCTTTCTGGTATAAAGATAAAGTTACTAATTCCTTTAGTTACTCTCTTCTCTTTAGAACCTGTCTTTGCGTCAAAGCCCTTAAATTCCCTGGTAAGCCTTTCCTCCTCTTCTTCAAATGCATTAGGATTAGC
>CAVHSB010000137.1:0-2039 GCA_963638635.1 Flexilinea sp. | reverse complement strand
AGGTCTAATTACCTTGCTATATAAATCCTGGGTAATACTATTAAAGGCTATAGCTTCATCAGCAGTGCCATTTTCCAATACATCAACAAGGCTCCTATCAGAGTTTCTTGCAGTAGTTTCTACCATAGGTTTCATAGATACTACCATAGGCTGTGCTGACTTGTCAGTACTCTTACCTTCATTATGCTTAAGATCATCAGGTGTGTATAACATCTGATTATTGAGGATACTTTGGCTTCCTTCATGCTCCTCTCCTCCCCATGACAACCTCTTTATAAATTCAGTTCTTGCTGCTATGTATTCAGGATCTCTAAGCATCTCCTCTTTAGACATTCCTTGCAACCTCATTGCAGTTTCCATAGGAAGAGTCTTAAGAATATCTCCTTGAATGTCAGTATTGTTTTCCCTACTATTAGTTCTCTTGTGGTTAGTGTCATCAGGATGGTGAGCATCAATATAGTTCTTACCATTTACATAACTTATCAAAGGTTTACTATTAGGCTGACCGTCTTGTGTTATTAAATGTCTGCCCTGCTCCTTTGATGCAAGTTGTCTCATAGCAAAAGTTCTTCCAGCTCCAGCTACACTGGTGCTCTTTGTGCCAGGCATAATACCAACAGGTTGATACCACTTATCTCCCACCTTAATGGCAGTAGAAGTATCTGCATCCTTGGGTTCAGCTACTTCTATAGCTGCAACTATAGGCATATCATCCAGGGTATTATAAGTTCTGCTATTGGGGGTACCTTCCATTTGTCTTATTACTTCAGCTGTCCACTCTGAGTCTGTAATAAAATAAATGGGAGTATTTGGAGAAAATGTATGATTCCTACAGTACTCATCAATGCCCTGTCTATTAGCAAACTGTACTGCCCATGCACCAGGGGCCTTTTGTTCTAGCCATGCAAGATTTGCAGTATGAATTTCAGAAGCTTGGGAATTTACTCTCCTTTGCTCTTTGGTGTTAAGGTGTCTTCTTCCTCCTCCTGCCTTCAATCTTTGGGTAATATTCCTAAGTGCTATAGCTGCATGCCCATAAGTCTTATCAGTCTCATCTTCCATCATATCTTGCTGTTTCTGTAAGTCATTAGCCTTGTCATGGATAGCATCTATAACTTCATCCATGGTATCAAAGACTTCATCACTATTAACGGCAATATCTATGAAAGATTGTCTTATAAGTTCTTTTTCTTTTTCAGTAATAGGAGTATTCTTACCTTCTTCTGCAAACTTCATGGTGTTAAGAACAGACTCTACCATATTCAAAGAACTTGCAATCTCAGGAGTTGTAACATTAAGGAAAGCTTTCTCAACATCACTAATTTCTCCTTTCTCACCTGCTTCATTCCTATTCTCTTCCCTTGCCTTCTCAGCCTCTCTTTGTTTACCTGCCTCTATCATAGCCCCTGTTGCAACAGTACCCTCTTTGTCAGTAAACTGCCCTCCTTCAGGAGAATCATATCCCATATCAAAGATACTCTTTTTCTTTTGCTGTTGAGGAGAGGGGTTAGGGGAAGTGGGGGTAGGTACTTCTTCTTCAGGAGTTATAGTAGGTTTCTCTACAATATGCTCATCAGATGCAGGAGTTACTGTAGGATTAGCAGTAGTTCTATTAATATTGTCTACTTCTCTACCATTAAGTATCTCTACATAGTCATTGACAATAGCTCCTATAGAAGTAAATGTAGGCATATGTGCTTGCTGCTGGGCAGGAAGACTGCTGTTTCTTTCTTCTACCCATTGCCTAAACTTACCACCAAGTATCCCAGCATCATCTTTTTCAAGTAATGCTTCTACAGCGTTCTCCCTGTCAGTAACCTCTATACCATTTTGTGATAGATACTGCATAGCATCTATAAGAAGGCTCATGTCATTATCTGTAAGATGCTTATACTTAGGAAACTGTGCAATTATTTCTGCATGCTGCTGCTGGTTCCTTAGGTATCTTTCAAAGTTAGACTCAGCCTCCTTTGGGGTAGACTGTTCTTCTATAGGAGTTTCTTCTATTGCAACATTACCCTCATTATCTACAGTAGCTG
>CAVHSB010000136.1:0-4932 GCA_963638635.1 Flexilinea sp. | reverse complement strand
ACGTAAAGGTCGATGACAACGAACCACTAGAGAAGTCTATCAAGCGTTTCAAGAGAATGGTTGAGAAGGAAGGCATTATCAGAGAGTGGAAGAAGCGTGAGTATTTCGAAAAGCCCTCTACCATCAAGAACCGCAAGAACAAAGCTCTTGCTAGGAAGCAGATGAAGAAGGTCAGAAAGATGCACGCATCAAAGGCTTACTAAGTCAGAGGCACCCCAAAAGGGTGCTGTTTTTTTTACTAAAACCGAAATAAAATATCTGAATAATTTACGATATCATTAAAAATATTAATTTAATTTGACATCCTCATTAATACGTGTGATACTTTTTTCATAATTCGATTAATAAGGAGAATGTTATGTTGATTCTTATATCAGATGCATTTGATAAAAGTCTTCCTGAGAAGCTCTCCGTCTTTGGTGAAGTAACAGAGGATACTTCACGCTTAAACGAAGCAGATGTAGTTCTTATTCGTTCTAAAACTAAAGCTACTAGCGACTATTTAAAAGAAGCTAAGAACCTTAAGCTTATTATCCGTGGCGGTGTAGGCATGGATAACATTGATAAAGATTATTGCAAGGAGCATGGCATCATCGCTACTAATACTCCTCGCTCATCTGCAATTGCAGTTGCAGAGCTTGCTTTTGCTTTGATGATTTCTACTCCATGCCATATTCCATTCTATGACAGCACAATGAAGAAGGGTGAATGGGCAAAGAAGACAAAGAGAACTGAGCTATATGGTAAGACTCTAGCTCTTCTTGGCATTGGAAACATTGCGACAAAGGTAGCTGAAAGAGCTAAGGCATTCGGAATGAAGGTAGTTGCATATGATAAGTATGTAACCTCTTCTCCAGTTGCAGAGATGATGAGTCTTGAGGATGCTGTGAAGAATGCAGATTATATCTCAATGCATCTTCCATATACTCCGGAGACAGATAAGATGGTAAATGCTGACCTTATCTCTAAGATGACTAAGGCTCCTGTAATCATCAATACAGGAAGGGGTAAGTGCGTTGATGAGAGTGCTGTTGCAGATGCATTAAAGAGCGGTAAGCTTTCATGGTTCTGTACAGATGTATATACATCAGAGCCTCCTGTAATTGCAGAGAATCCACTCTTTGGATGTGATAACGTAACATTCACACCTCATGTTGGTGCTAATACAAACGAGAACCTTCTCAGAATCGGAGAAGAAGTTTATGAGACAATCAAGAAATACAAAGAGGAGGGAAAAATCTGATGTCTAGAAAAATGAATTTCTTTGCAGGTCCTTCTACAATGCCTGTTGAAGTGCTTGAGACCTTGGAAAAGGATTTTGTTGATTATAAGGGCAAAGGCCTTTCAATGATTGAAGCATCCCACAGAGGTGGCATGTTTGAAGAAATGTATGATGAATGCTTAGCTGATTTCAGAAAGCTACTCAATATTCCTGAGAACTATGACGTATTCTTCTTAGGTGGTGGTGCAACGCTTCAGTTCACAATGATTCCTAATGCTTTCTTAAAGCCTGGCATGGTTGCTGACTATTGCAGAACTGGTACATGGTCAAATAAGGCATGTGATGATGCTAAGAAGCTTGGAAACGTAAATGTATACTTTGATGGAAAGGAGAGCGGCTTCACAACTCTTCCTGATCCTAAGACTGTTAAGCCAAGTGCTAATTCAGCTTATCTCTATCTTTGCTCAAACGAGACAATCGGAGGTATTGAGTGGCAGTCATTCCCTAATACAGGCGATGTTCCTCTCATTGCTGATATGTCCTCTGATATTCTATCACGCCCAGTTGATGTAAAGAACTTTGCAATGATTTATGGTGGAGTCCAGAAGAACCTTGGACCTGCTGGTGCTACATTCGTTATTCTTCGCCATGATATGCTAGAGCGTCAGAGAGAGAATCTCACAGCATACATGAACTATTCACTTCATGCTAAAGAGAAGGGGCTTTATAATACTCCTCCAGTATTCTCAATCTGGGGCGTTAAGGTAATGCTCGAATGGATCTTAAAGAACGGTGGTGCAGAGGGTATGGAAAAGAGAGCTATCGAAAAGTCTGGATATATCTATGACGTTATTGACTCCTCTCCATTCTGGCGCAGCCCTGTTGATAAAAACTATCGCTCAAGAATGAATGTTGTATTCCGTCTTCCAAGCGAGGAGCTTGAAGCTAAATTCGTAGAAGAGAGTAAGAAGGAAGGCATGCTTGGTCTTAAGGGACATAGAAGCGTTGGTGGCCTTCGTGCATCCCTATACAATTCACTTCCAATGGAAGATGCTAAGGCACTCGCCGAGTTCATGAAAGAGTTCGAAAGAAAGAATGGTTGATTTATGATTAAGAAGATTGACGAGACTAACAAGGCAATTATCAAACAGCTGCAGGATGGAAGAAAGCCTTTTTCTGCAATAGCAGAGGAGCTCAATATTACTGAGAATACAGTCAGATCAAGAGTGAAGATGCTTCTAGAAGAGGGGGTGCTTCAGATTTCTGGTCGTGTAAATCCTGAATATATTCCAGGCATGCAGGTTGTTATGATGGGCGTCAAGCTATCTACGATGGAGCTGGAAAAGAAAGCTAAGGAGTTCTGCAATCTGAGAGGCGTCGTCTCTGTGGCAGTTGTTACTGGACGTTATGATCTCATGGTAGAGTTGGTACTTTCAGAGGATGAGAATCTTTCTCTTTTGCAGTTTTTCTCAAATGAGGTGACAAAAGTCAAGGATGTGCTGGACGTAGAGACATATGTAGTCTATCAATCTCATAATCTTATGGTCCCATTTATTCTGTAAGATAATAGTGGCTCATAGAGGTTCCCTTTGCTTATGCTTAGGGAATCTTTTTTTGTTGAATACCTCTGTATATTTCTGAAATTATTGTATAATGATTGAAAGCGTGGAGGTTTTTGATGGCATCTTTAAATACTCGATATCTATCTTTGGATCTTAAAAGCCCTGTAGTTGTTGCAGCTGGTCCTCTTACTCAGAATATCGTTTCACTTAAGAAATGTGAGGAAGCTGGTGCAGGTGCTGTTGTTTTGAAGTCTATTTTCGAAGAGCAGATAGAAAGCGATGTTTCAAATGAATACAAAAGCAATGAGGAATATTTGAATCATTCTGTTGCTGAAGCTCAATATAAAGAGCAATCCAGGGATTTCTATATCGATAAGTATATGAAGCTTTTAACAGCTGCTAAAAAAGAGCTGTCAATTCCAGTTATAGCTTCAATATGCTGCAAAAGCCGCGAGAATTGGGCAGATTATGCTTCAAGATTCATCTCATGCGGGGCTGATGCTATAGAGCTTAATTACTATCCAATAGCATCTGATGTATCTAAAACGGGCACAGATGTCGATAAGGAATTAGAGTCCTTTGTACGTTTTGCTAGAAAGAGCATAGCTATTCCTCTTTCAATCAAGATTGGATATAAGTATTCTTCTCTTGCCAATACTATAAAAATGTTTGATAAAGAGGGCATAGATGGAGCTGTGCTTTTCAATAGATTCTTCCGCCCTGATATCGATATTGAGACAATGGCATTCAAGAATGGTGCTGCTACTTCTTCTCCAGATGAATATGGTGAGGCTCTCAGATGGATTGGCCTTATGAGCGGGGAGGTTAAGCTTGATTTAGCTGGCAATACTGGTATATATACAGGAGAGACAGCAATAAAGATGCTACTTGCAGGAGCAAAAGCTGTTGAAGTATGCTCTGTTGTTATAAAGGATGGATTTTCTTCCATTACAAGAATGAATAGAGATATTAAGGCTTGGATGGATAGAAAGGGCTTTGCCGAGATTGCAGCATTTACTGGGAAGCTTGCTCAGGAAAATAATGCAGAAGGCTACAAGTGGGAGAGAACTCAGTTCCTCAAAACTATTAATTGATGGATTTTTCTGAATATAAGGATATAGCGCCATATAGAGGCGAGGATGTAGAGAAAGCTGTTAACAGGCTTTTAGAAAAGAGAGAATACCTAGGCGCATTTGCATATGTATTGGCTAATGGTGATTTTGAAAGTGCCAATAAGATTATTGGGACTATCATGGATAGCATCAAAAGCGTTAAAAGCTATGAGGATTTCCAGGCATATGTTACTGCTGGCATACTTATTCCTGCCGTTCTTAAGAAAACTACAAGTGAGTTTACTGTAAGCGGAATCGAGAAGCTTGATCCTAATAAGGGCTATCTCTTTGTGTCTACTCATAGAGATATTATCCTAGATTGTGCCTTATTGGACTATGCCTTGATGCTCAAGCATAAGCCCTTTTGTGAGATGGCCTTTGGAGACAATCTTATTGCAAATCAATTCGTTGAGGATCTATTCAGATTGAATGGTGGCGTGATTGTACGCAGAGAGCTTCCTTTGAGAGAGAAGTATCTTGAGTCAATCAAGCTAAGCAAGTATTTTGTTGAGGTTGTAACAGAGGAGCATAAGTCTATCTGGGTTGCTCAGAAGTCTGGTAGAAGCAAGGATGGCATAGATAATACCCAGCCAGGAATCATAAAGATGCTATATCTCTCTAAGCGTGGTAGCGGTATATCTTTCTCAGAGCTTATCAAGAGTGTGAATATCGTTCCTGTCGCTATAAGCTATCAATACGATCCAAATGATATCAACAAGGGCAGAGAAGAGGTCAAGAAAGCCAATGATGGCCATTATGAGAAGAAGAAATATGAGGATCTTATAAGCATGGTCAGAGGCATGCGATGCGATAAAGGCCGTGTGAATGTATCTATTGGAGAGCCTTTGACTGGAGACTATTCAACACCAGATGAGGTCGCAAGAGAAATAGATAGACAGATTCATAGAATCTATAAGCTATATAATACAAACTACATTGCTTATGACTATCTAGAGAAGACAGACCGATTCAAAGATCTCTATGATGGTCTGGATCCTGAGAAGTTTCTAAGTGGCTTCGCTCATCTTAAGGATGA
>CAVHSB010000135.1:2026-5030 GCA_963638635.1 Flexilinea sp. | reverse complement strand
TTATTTTGAGTATATTAATGGCTGTTAGCATTTACTAACACATTCTTTTTTATAAGGAGATACTCAAATGGGAATGCAAATGGATTTTACAGGCAAGACTGTTCTAGTAACAGGCGCTGGACGTGGACTTGGTAAAGCAATGGCTTTGCTATTTGCAGATTGTGGTGCTGATGTATATCTTGGTAACAGAAAAGAAGATCAAGGCATGGAGACAGTAAAGGAAATACAGGCTAAGGGAAGAAGAGCTGGCTTTACAAAGTGCGATGTCTCCATTGAATCAGATATGGAAAGACTTGTTAATGACGCAGTAGCATTCGGAAATGGAAAGCTAGATGTATTTGTCAATGCTGCTGGTGTAATTACTATACAGGATCTCATGTATGCAGATGATAAGGAGCATGAGAGAGTTTTGAATATAAACGTCATTGGAACAGCTAATGCTCTTAAGTATGGCCTTAAGGTAATGGAGAGACAGAAGAGCGGTAACATCATTACTGTATCTTCAATTGCTGGAAGACAGGGACTTCCAATGCTTCAGATGTATTGTGCTTCAAAGGCAGCTGTTATAAGCCTTACACAGAGTGCTGCAAAGATGGGTGCACCTTATGGTGTTAGAGTAAACTCTATAGCTCCTGGTATCATAAGAACATCAATGTGGGAAGAGATTCTTGATGGAATGGCCAATGGATTCAATCCTGCTGTTAAGAACACTACAACAAAAGAACAAAGAGAAGAGATGTGGAAGAGCTCTGTTGAGGGAATGATTCCTCTAAAGACAGCTCAAACTGAGAATGACATAGCCTATGCAACAGTATTCATGGCATCTGATTATGCTTCACAGATTACTGGTCAGGTTCTGACTATTGATGGCGGAAACACAATGGTTTAATAACAGATGAGGCTATAGCGCTTGCCATAGCCTCTTTCCTTTTGCTCTGAAAGTGCTATTGCTTACTTAGAAGCTATAGGCCAATTTTAATAATTGAATGAAAGATCTTAGCTTTGATTCTGTTATATCATCAAAATACTCAATAAAGTCTTTTAATCCACTACTATAATCTTTGAATCATCTGCTGATGCTCTCTTTGCTTATTCATGAGCTACAACGAATATTTCTATTACCCCATTGACCTATATTGGTACCAGCTTCAGCTGCCTTAAGGATATTCTCACATTTTCTTTTTATTCCGCTACAAAGAGCAAAAGAAATGAAGAATACATTTGATTGCTGAAATAAAATCGTTTTCCTCTGTTATAAATCGCATTGATTTCCTATAATCAGCGCTTGGGGAAAATCGAATGCAGATTAATAACTACATAAAAATTCTAAAAAATGAATTCTCAGGCTACAGCCTGAATTCCTTTAAGTGTGATCTATTGGCTGGCATTACCTGTACAGCTGTCGCACTTCCTCTAGCCTTGGCTTTTGGCGTTTCATCGGGTGCAGATGCTGCAAGTGGTCTTATTTGCGCAATTCTTGCAGGCATAATCATTGGATCCTTATCTGGTGCCTCTTATCAGATTTCAGGACCAACAGGCGCTATGGCTGCAATACTCATTTCTCTTTCTATGCGCTACGGACTTCAGGGAGTATTTGCATCTTCTTTCCTATCTGGGATTATCCTTTTGCTATTCGCAATCTTAAAGGCTGGTAAGCTTGTCTCCTTCATACCTAAGCCTGTAGTGACAGGATTCACATCAGGCATTGCAATAATCATTGCACTTGGGCAGGTAGATAATGCCTTTGGAACCTACAGTGAAGGCAGCAGTGCTATATTGAAGCTTGCTAGCTATTTCCGCTTAGGCTTCCATCCTGATATTATGGTTGTAGCAATTACTGTTCTTTCTATTCTCATAATGCTTTTATGGCCTAAAAAGCTCAATAAGACGTTTCCTGGCTCTCTTCTTGCAATAATAGTCGCACTAGTACTTGAGCTTATCTTCAAATTCGATATCCCTGTTGTTGGAGCTATTCCTAGAACTCTTTTACCTGAAGAGAGACTAACCCTCTCATCGTTATCTCCAGCATATCTTGTAAACTTTATATCACCTGCTATTTCTATTGCTCTTCTTGGAATGATTGAGTCTCTCCTATGCGGAGCAAGCGGCGCAAAAATGAAGGGAGAGAAGATTGATTCAACTCAGGAGCTTTATGCACAGGGAATAGGAAATGCAATAATTCCATTCTTTGGCGGTATCCCTGCTACAGCTGCTATAGCCAGAACAAGCGTTGCCATCAAGAGCGGCGGCAAGACCAGACTTGTATCTGTTATACACTCAATAGGTCTTCTGCTTTCAATGTTCCTTCTTGGTCCATATATGGCTATGATTCCACTCTCTGCTCTTGCAGGTGTTCTTATCGTTACAGCATGGAGAATGAATGAATGGACATCTATAAAGAAGATATTCAGAAATAGAATCAAGACAAGCATAGCCCAATACACTATCACAATGCTTGCAACTGTGCTGTTTGATCTTACTACTGCAATACTTATCGGTGTTGGTCTGTCCTTCATTCTATTTGCACTGAGAATGATGACAGATATGAAGATTGAAGTTGATGACGATGTAATAAAGGATGATAATATTCCAACCAAGATTGTATATATCGATGGTGCTCTATTCTTCGGAACCCAGGATAGGATAATGAAGACAGTCGAGGAACTGAAATCTCAGGGGATAAAGAGAATCATCCTCTCTCTCAGAGGTGTAACTGTGATAGATCATAGTGAGGCCGAAGAGCTCGAGGAGGTTTTCCTGAAAGCTAAGAGGGATGGAGTTGAGATTCTCCTATGCAGTCTCAATAGCAACATTACAAGGCTATTTGAGAGACTCGATATGGATTTCCATAAAGAGGCTACCTACTCATCAGTCATTACGTGTCTTGAAGCCTTAGAGCTGAAGAAGGCTGAAACGAAATGATAATAATGCACTTCTGCTTTTAATACGGAAGTGCTTTTTTATTGCTCTAGGAACTCTCTTGCAAGCTTCTCTGCCCCTGTAT
>CAVHSB010000135.1:0-2016 GCA_963638635.1 Flexilinea sp. | reverse complement strand
GTATCCTTCAGGTAAACTACATTGAGCTCATACTCCTTGGAAAGCATATCACAGGAAAAGAAGGCAAGATCCTCATCGTCTTTGACAACAGCAGCATAGAGAAAGCTTATTCCTACATTCTCCCTCACCAGCTTCTTAATAAGCTTAAAGGAGCTTATGCATATGAGAGACTTAAATGCTTTCTCGCTCCAGCCCTTTTCCGCAAGTGCATCTAGAAGTATCCTGCGTGTTCCGGAGCCCTCTTCTCTTAGTATCAGTCTTTCTTTGAATAGCTCCTCAATTTCAACAGATCTATTTGCAAAGCTATGTTCTTTAGAGCATATTCCTATAAATGGTTCATTGCACAGCAGAAAATAACCATAGCGTGATTTATCAAAACTCCCTTCAAGCACAGTAAAATCCAGTTCTCCTGCCTCTAATAGCTTCAATAGATGAGCTGTATTATCTACAAGGAATGTCAGATCATTATCTGAGCCTGCTAAATATCGATGAATTTCAGGATATAAGATATAGTCCCCTATTGATTTGGTAGCACCTATTCGAAGCTGTCTTCTTGTCTTAGCATTTAGATTCGACATCAATGAAAGCTCATTATATCTCAATGATATCGCATACTCCTCTAAGAGCTCACCTTCTCTTGTCTTATTCAAGCGTCTGTTTCTGTAATCAAATAGTTTAACGCCATATTCATCCTCAAGTGCTTGTATATGCTTGCTTACAGATGGCTGCGAAAGCTCTAGTTCTTCGGCAGCTCTTCCATAGTGCATTGTCTTGCATAGCGTTAAAAAGGTTTCAAGCTTCTGCTCCATATCTATTCCTTTTTTTGAATTAATATATTCATTTTAATGCATTTATCTTATCAATAAAAAGCTCTAACTTAAAGAAGAGTTAGGATGGAATATATGAATACAATAAGAAAATATGCACCTGGTATATGCTTAGCATTAGTCATAGCAGCAATTGCCAAATTCTTAGAAGCAATAGAGGCAAAGTTTGGAGCAGAGCTCATCGGAGCTTCTGTTATTGCACTTTTTATTGGCATGATCATCAATCATTTCTGGAAGCCAAACCATATTACAATGCCTGGCATTAAGTTCACATCAAAGAAGGTACTCAAGCTTGCTATCATTCTTCTTGGAGCAAGTCTGAATATAAAGACAGTATTGATTGTTGGTAGATTCTCTCTAGTTGTGATGCTCTTCACTCTTGCAACCTGCTTTGGGCTTGGAGCTCTTATAGGAAAGGCATTGAAGCTCAATTGGAAGACCAGCAGCCTGATAAATGCAGGAACTGGAATATGCGGAGGATCTGCTATTGCGGCTATAGCACCAGTTATTGATGCAACAGATATTGATATTGCATATGGTATGTCAGCAACCTTTCTCTTTGATACCATTATGATACTTATATTCCCTATTCTTGGTAAAATGATGGGACTCTCTGATGCTGCATTCGGACTTTGGGCAGGGACTGCAGTCAATGACACTTCTAGCGTAGTTGCAACAGGCTATGCCTTCAGTGAAGCTGCTGGTGACTTTGCTACAATGGTAAAGCTTACAAGGACTCTATCCATTATTCCTGCCGTATTGGTATTCGGTGCAATCAATATGCACATAAAGAGAAAGGAACAGCATAAAGGACAAAATGCAGAAATCAACTGGAGGTCTATATTCCCTTGGTTCATTCTAGGATTCTTGACTATGTCTGCACTGACAAGCATTGGATTTATTCCATCTAATATATCATCAAGTCTAAAGGCTATTAGCAAGTTTCTTATGGTCTCAGCCCTTGCTGCTATTGGATTCAATACGGATTTCAAGTCACTATGCAAGTCTGGAGCTAGACCTATGATACATGGCTTTATAGTATCACTATTAGTTGTAATAGTGGCTATAGCAGTTGAATATGCAATAGGAGTTGCTCCAAACGGTACAATATGATTAATAACCTCTTAACCAGCCTTTAGCTTCAAATATTATACTTCAAGCTCTCGATAGGTTGCATTTTCTCTAATCC